>JAIRRG010000030.1 GCA_031256095.1 Desulfobulbaceae bacterium | reverse complement strand
AAAGGATGCAGTCCGGATACTGGGCTTTGATCTCCAGATACTGCTGGAGCATTGGGGTTATTTTCAGGTCAGGATTCATGATATTTCCGGCTAGTTCTGCGATGGCCTCGCCTGGCCTTGTCTGAGCCGCTTGCGTTAGGTTTTGGCCGCTGGCTGGCCCTGGCCGTCTCCCGGTTCATGTCGCCGTCCGTTTCGGCCACAGCCGGCACAGAAAAATGCCGGTTTCATAGAGCAGGGCCAGCGGCAAGGCCAACAGCAGCGTCGCCATCAGATCGCCAGTGGCCAGCAAAAAAGCGAGGACGGTCAAGGCCAGCCAAAACCACAGACGATGGCGGCGGAAGTAGTCAACCTCGACCAGGCCGGCGCGGTTGGTCATCACCTGGAGAAAGGGAATCTGAAAGGCCAGGCCGAAGGTGATGACGGTACGGGCGGTAAAAGTCAGGTAAGCAGCAAATTTGAGCATCGGCTCAAGATCTTGACGAGCATAGCTGAGCAGGTACAGCAAAAGCCTAGGCAGGGCGACGAAAAAGGCGAAGGCGGCCCCGGCGGCGAACAGCAGGCTGCCAACCAAAACGACGGTAAGGGCCAGATATTTTTCGTGGCGGTGCAGTCCCGGCGAGATAAAGGCCCAGAACTGGTACAACACGAAAGGGTAGCTGGCAGTCAGGCCGACCAAAAGCGCCAACTTCAGATAGGTGATGAAGGCTTCCGGCAGGTTGGTGTACACGAGGGAGTGAATATGGGGACTGGCGCTAAAGAGAGGACGGACGCATAGGCCGGCTATTGGTTCGATGAAAAGATAGGCGACGACGGTGGCCAAGATGATTATGGCGATGCTGGCGACGAGCCGCCACTGGAGTTCGCGGTGATGTGGGCCCAAAAGGGCGAGAAAACGCTCAAGCGTCGGCGTGCCGCCGGGAATCATAGCGTTCATGACTGGACGTCTGCCCGGACATCATCTTCGCTATTCACTTGCCGGTTCCCCGCAGCGTCTTGGCTGTTTACGGCATTTGCCTGGACGCTGGCTCCGGCGTTTACTTCGGTATTCACAGGTGCATCCAGATCGTCAGGCTGGGAAAGGTTGGTGGTGACCGTGGCATCTTCGTTGGCCGCCACGGCGTCCGCCGCCGTTTTTTCTGGCAATGCCGGCACTTCTTCAGCCTGGACATCAAGGATCTGCTCCTGAAACCGTTGGGCCGCCAGGCGCAGATCGGGCAGATCCGGCTTGAGTTCGGCGAGATTGGGCAATTCGGCTTTCAAATCATTCAGGTCGGCGATGGGATTTTCCACCATTAGCCCTTCTTTCACGTCTTCCGCGGCTTTTTTCAGTTCAGCCATCGGATTTTCCACCATCAACTCTTCTTTCATGCTTTCGACGGTTTTTTTTAGCTCAAAGATGGTGCGCGCCAGAGAACGGGCCAGCCCTGGCATTTTGTCCGGTCCGACGACGATGAGCGCCACCGCGAGAATCACCAGTATTTCCGAAATGCTAATGCCAAACATAAGGAGTACCAAAGAAAGAAGGGAAACGCCGATGCGGCTTTTTACGGCCAGCGATTTTAGTGGCGTTTCTTTGTCGATGAGGCCATATCATTGAGGAATGAATTTTACGGTATTCTCCGGTGGCTGTCAATTCGACGTGGCGCGGCATAGTTACCGCTCGGTAGCGCCGGGCCCTTACCGCACAATGGCGCCAAAATTTTGCCATGAGTACGTCTACGTCAAACCCTGACAATGCCCGATTCACCCCGCGCCCGCTGCTCAAGCATGGCCTGGAAGAGGCGCTCCAGGTCGCGACAGAAACGCCGCGGGTCAAACAAGGGCGAATTTGGCAGGCGGGAAGCCAGCGCCGTTTTGAGGGCATGAAGCCGGGCCTTATCCGCAGCCAAAGCGACTGCCAGATCGATATAGGTAGGACGATCCTTGGCAATCAGTTCGTCGAGGCCGAGGCAGTGCAACAGGCTGGCCCCCATGCGACCGGCAAAAGTGTCGCCGAGCAGGGTCACGAGCGGCACGCCGGCGCGCAGGACGTCGCTGGCGGTGGCGCCGGAGTTGTAGGGCCAGGTGTCAAGCGCCAAGTCAGCTAGTGGCACACGGGCCTGGTGCTCGGCTAAAGAACGCTTCGTGGCGAAGACCAGTCTATTCGGGTCGATTCCTCTCCGCGCCGCCTCGCGCCGCAGGTTGTCGCAGGCGGTGGGGAGCATCGGGGCCAGCCAAAGTACGCTGTTCTCGACGCTCGATAGAATGCGGCACCAGTCGTCCCACAAAGCCGGGGTTAGTTTGAAACACTGGTTGAAACTGCAAAAGACAAAGGCGTCGTCGGGCAGATTCTCCGCCTGACGATCGGGTAGTGGCATGGCCGCTGCCAGCGCCCGGTTCGGTTGGAAGCAGTGCGGTATGAGGGCCAGCGACTCGCTGAAATCGCCGGCCCGTTCCGGCGGCGTGGCTACGGCGTCGCCGATAACGTAATCGGCCAGGCGAGGCTCGCCGAGGCTGCCGATATAGCCCAGCCACGAGACAATGACCGCCGCCGGGCGCAAGGCGGTAATGCCTAGTCGCGTGTAGGTGGTATGGCCGGTTAGATCGACGAGCAGATCAATGCCGTCAGCGCGAATCTGTTCGGCGGCGGCGCGGTCGCCGAGGGCGGAAACGCTCATGAAATGCTCGGCCAACCGTCGCAATGTTCGCCGTTCCTCATCTTCCTCTTCAGGGCCGTAGGCATAGAGGAATACTTCGAATTGTTCCCTGTCATGATGAGAGATCAGATCGGTAATCAGGTGTGTGACTGGATGGTTACGAAAATCGGCGGACAGATAACCGATGCGGATACGCCTGCCGCGCGTGTCGGCGATTTTGCTGACCAGCGGCGGCAGACTCAGTTCGTAACCCCACTCTGAATAGGCGTAGGATGCCGCTGTGTCGCGCAGCAAGTCCGGCGAGGCTTCCGGCCAGGCCAATAAGGGAAAGGGAGGAAACGCGCCGCTCTTGCCACTCTTCCTGATGGTGGCGATCAGTTCGGCGGGTTGCGGGCCGCCGGTGTCGGACCAGTCGGCCAATTTTCGGCGCTGGCCAATGAAATGAGCCATTTGCCTGATCTGACCCGGCGCCAGTTCCCAGGCTTTGCGATAAAATGGCAGCGCTTCTTCGGATCGCTTCGTGATCTCTAACAAGTTGGCGAGATTGGTCAGCGCTGGAATAGCGTCCGGCGCCATTTCCAGCGCCTTGCGATAGTGCCGTTCCGCTTGTTCGTTCTGGTCAGTGTTTTCGTAGGCAAAGCCGAGGTTAACGTGAGCATGAGCATAGTCGGGCCGCAATTCTATGGCCCGTTGATAGCACTCCACAGCCTGCTGGAGGCGCTCGCGGTCGTGACCATGATGGAGCAGATTGCCGAGATTGTTCCAGGCCCGGGGCCGCTTCGGGTCGATTTCCAAGCCTTTACGATAAGCCTCCTGGGCTTGCTCCGGTTTGTTCGCGGCCATAAAAGACAAGGCCAGATCGCACCAGGCATCGGCTGAACCGAGCTTTTCCGCCGTCATCCGCAAGGGCGATATCAGGCGTTCACAGATTTCGGATGCTTCGTCGTGGCGGCCTTGCTCATGGCAGTGAGCGGCGAGCGTGGTCAGCGCCGGAATAAAGTTCGGCGCCATTTCCAGCGCCTTTCGGTAATGCCGTTCAGCCTCCTCTTCCTGGCCAGCATGTCTGTAGGCAAGGCCCAGGTTGAGATGAGCCTGAGCATAGTCAGGCTGCAACTCTATTGCTCGCCGGTAGCAGTCCATGGCCTGCTGGAGCCGCTCGCGACCGTAACCATGACGGAGCAAGTTGCCCAGATTGTTCCAGGCTCGAGGCTGCTTCGGGTCGAGCCGCAAACCCTGACGATAAGCATTCTCGGTTTGATCCGGCTTGTTCCTGAGCGTCAAGGCCAAGGCGAGATTGAACCAGGCATCAGCCGAACCCAGTTTTTGCGCCGCTATCCGCAACGCCGCCTCGGCAGCTTCGGCCTCTTGCCGCAGCAGGTGGATACGGCCCAAGAGCAGGCAGGTCCTGCCTTCGAGAGCCGGGCGTGACCTCAGGCGTTCGCAGATGGCGAAAGCCTCATCATGGCGGCCCTGCTCATGGCACTGAACGGCG
The DNA here is from genome assembly GCA_031256095.1 of Desulfobulbaceae bacterium. Taxonomy (GTDB): domain Bacteria; phylum Desulfobacterota; class Desulfobulbia; order Desulfobulbales; family Desulfocapsaceae; genus UBA8130. The sequence continues at coordinate 3,547 of JAIRRG010000030.1, read as the reverse complement.
CGGCGGTATTGCGCTTCATCGGCGGCATTTACCGTGTTAACCGCCGGCTTTCGCGCGGTGGAAAAAGGCGAACGGCGTTTCATGTCTTTATTCCCGGTATTAAGTCGCTAGGGTAGTATTATCGGCAGTTTATGCAATTACCTTGAGTAGGCCGGTGTCAAGCCCTGACGATGCCTGATTCGCCCCGCGCCCGCTGGTCGAGCATGGCCTGAAACAGGCGCTCGAGGTCGCGACAGAAACGCTGCGGGTCAAACAAGGGTGAATCCGGCAGGCGGGAAGCCAGCGTCGCTCTCAGGGCATGAAGCCGGGCTTTGTCCGTAGCCAAGGCTACCGCCAGATCGATATAGGCAGCGCGATCCTTGGCAATCAGTTCGTCGAGGCCGATGTTGTGCAACAGGCTGGCCCCCATGCGGCCGGCGAAGGTGTCTCCGTTCAGGGTCACAAGCGGCACGCCGGCGCGCAGGGCGTCACTGGCGGTCGTGCCGGAGTTGTAAGGCCAGGTGTCGAGCGCCAAATCAGCCAGTGGCACGCGGCCCTGGTGCTCGGCTAAAGAACGCCATTTGGCGAAGACCAGCCGTTCCGGGGCGATCCCTCTCTGTATTGCCTCGCGCTGCAGGTTGTTGCAGGCAACAGGCTCCATCGGGGCCAGCCAAAGCACACTGTTGCCGGTGCTTGATAAAATACGACACCAGTCGTCCCACAGGGCCGGGGTTAGTTTGAAACACTGGTTGAAACTGCAAAAGACAGAGGCATTCCCGGGCAGATTCTCCGTTTGGCGGTCGGGTGCGGGCATAGCCACTGTCAGCGCCCGATTGGGTTGAAAGCAGTGCGGCATCAGGGCCAATGACTCGCTGAAATCGCCGACCCGTTCCGGCGGTGTGGCAATCATGTCGCCAATAATATAATCGGCCAGGCGCGGCTCGCCGAGGCTGCCAATATAGCCTAACCACGAGGCAATCACCGCCGCTGGACGGCGGGCGGTAATGCCCAGCCGCGCATTGGTGGTAAAGCCGGTCAGGTCAATTAGCAGATCGATGCCGTCGGCGCGAATCTTCTCGGCAGCGGCGCCATCGCCCAGGGTAGAGACGCTCATGAAATGCTCGGCCAGCCGTCGCAGCGCCCGCCTTTCCTCGTCTTCCTCTTCAGGGCCGTAGGCATAGAGGAAGACCTCAAAGCGCTCCCGGTCATGATGAGCAATGACATCAGTAATCAGGTGCGTGACCGCATGATTACGGAAATCGGCGGACAAATAACCGACACGGATACGCCGGCCGCGCGTGTCGGCGACGTTCTCGACCAGTGGCGGCAGACTCAGTTCATAACCCCACTGTAAACGGGAAAAGGATGCCGTCGTGTCGCGCAGCAAGTCGGGTGAGACTTCTGGCAAGGCCAACAGCGGCAGGGGGGTGATCCCGCTATTTTTGCCGCTCTTGATGGCGGCGATCAGGTCGGCCGGTTGCGGGCCGCCAGCATCGGACCAATCGGCCAATCGCCGGCGTTGGGCAACGAAATCGGCCATACGCGCGATCTGGTTAGGTTCCAGTTCCCAGGCCTTGCGATAAAGCGACAGCGCCTCTTCGGAGCGCTTCGTGGCTTTCAGCAACTCGGCCAGTTTGGTCAGGGCTGGAGTGAAATCCGGCGCCACTTCCATGGCCTTGCGGTAGTGCCATTCAGCTTCCCTTTTTTGGTCAACGAGTTTGTAGGCAAAACCGAGGTTGACATGAGCGAGGGCATAGTCAGGTTGCAATTCTATGGCCCGCCGGTAGCACTCCAGGGCCTCTTGGAGTCGCTCTCGGCTGTGACCATGACGGAGCAGATTGCCGAGATTGTTCCAAGCCTGAGGCTGCTTCGGGTTGAGTTCTAAGGTTTTACGATAGGCCTCCTCGATTTCTTCTGGCTTGCTTGTCGCCGTCAAGGCCAGGGCGAGATTGAACCAGGCATCGGCTGATCCCAGCTTTTGCACCGCGATCCGCAATGCGCTTTCGGCGGCTTCAGGCTGCCGCCGCAAGAGGTAAATACAGCCGAGCACCAGGCAGGCTCCGCCTTCGAAATCTGGGCGTGACCTCAGACCCTCGCAGATGGCAAATGCCTCGTCATAACGTCCCTGCTCATAGCACTGAAGGGCGCGGCGGTACTGTTGTTCGTTGGTCGCCGTTACCGTGCTAACCGCCGGTTTTCGCGCGCTGGGAAAAGGCGGCCGGCGTTTCATATATTTGCTCCCGGCTTTTGCGGGCGATACTGGTGGGGTTTTACCTGCAAATACATGGCGGCATGAGATGGTCGTATCAATAATCGGATAGGTATGAGTAGGCCAAAGCCATCACAGCATAAGCCAAAGGTGATGCGTTTGGCAAGGTTGAACCAATCTGGCAATGGCGAGGATGTGGAGCCTGTTTGGGTGTTGCCCCTGTGCCACAATCGGCGCCAATGTCTCCTCCTAAGTGCGCCGGGGTCAGGCCCTGACGATGCCCGATTGACCCCGCGCCCGCTGGTCGAGCATGGCCAGGAAAAGGCGCTCGAGGTCGTGGGAGAAACGTTGCGGGTCAAACAAGGGCGAATCCGGCAGGCGGGAGGCTAGCGTCGCCCTGAGAGCATGAAGCCGGGCCTTGTCCATGGCCAAAGCCACCGCCAGAGCGGTATAGCTGGCGCGATCTTTGGTAATCAGTTCGTCAAGACCCAAGCAGTGCAACACGCTGGCCCCCATGCGGCCAACGAAGGTATCGCCGAGCAGGGTCACGAGCGGCACACCGGCGCGCAGGGTGTCGCTGGCGGTCGCGCCAGAGTTATAAGGCCAGGTGTCGAGGGCCAAGTCAGCCAGAGCCAAGCGGCCCTGGTGCTCGGGTAAAGAACGCCATTTGGCAAATATCAGCCGCTCCGCTGCGATCCCTCTCCGTACCGCCTCGCGCCGCAGGTTGTCGCGGGCAACATGAGGCATCGGGGCCAGCCACAGGACGCTGTTGCCGGTATTCGACAGGATGCGGCACCAGTCGTCCCACAGGGCCGGGGACAATTTGAAGCACTGGTTGAAACTACAGAAAACGAAGGCATCTTCTGGTAGATCCTCGGCATGACGATCGGGTATCGGCATGGGTGCCGCCAGCGCCCGATTGGGTTGGAAACAGTGCGGCATCAGGGCCAGTGATTCGCTGAAATCACTCGCCCGTTCCGGTGGCGTGGCCACGGCGTCGCCGATAATATAGTCGGCCAGGCGTGGCTCGCCGAGGGTGCCGATATGGCCCAACCACGAGGCAATCACCGCCGCCGGGCGCAGGGCGGTGATGCCGAGCCGGGCATGGAGGGTATAGCCAGTCAGGTCAACCAGCAGATCAATGCCGTCGGCGCGAATCTTCTCGGCGGCGGCGTGGTCACTCAAGGCGGAGACGCTGATGAAATGCTCGGCTATCTGCCGCAGCGTCTGCCGTTCCTTGTCTTCGCTCTCAGGTCCATAGGCATAGAGGAAGATTTCAAAGCGCTCCCGGTCATGATGGGAAATGACATCGGTGATCAGGCGCGTGACCGCATGATTACGGAAATCGGCGGACAAATA
>JAIRRG010000014.1 GCA_031256095.1 Desulfobulbaceae bacterium | reverse complement strand
CGTCACTTACGCCGGCGGCATCCGCGACCTTGTCGATATTGATCTCATTGCCAGCCATGGTCAGAGCCGCGTCGATTTTACCGTCGGCAGCGCCCTTGATATTTTTGGCGGCGCCCTGCCCTATCGAAGTCTGGTCAATTTTCGCTGAAAAGAGGAAGGCCGAGTAAGGCTATTCCTTTAGCCGTCAATATGCGCCGTCAATTTCTTTCCTTGCCCTCTCATGCCCAGCCTGCGCCAAACGCTAAAAGCCATCTTGCCAGAGGCCCTGCATCCAGCAATTACCGGCGCTTATGAAATTATCGGCGATATCGCCCTCCTTACCCTGCCGGACGCCCTGCTGCCCTATCAGGCGCTGATTGGCGCAACGCTTTTAACAATTGACACCCGCTTGCGCGTCGTTGCCCACCGCCTGCCGATTAGCGGTGAATTTCGGATAGGCGGCCTTGAGATCATTGCCGGCGAGCCGCCCCTGGCCACCATCCACAAGGAAAACGGTCTGCGTTTTAGGGTCGATGTCGAAAGGGTCTATTTTTCCGCCCGCCTGGCCGCTGAACGCCTGCGGCTGGCCCAGCTTTGTCAACAAGGTGAACAGACCCTGGTGGTTGGCTCCGGCGTCGCGCCGTTGCCGCTGACTCTGGCCGCCCATGGCGCGGCAGCGACCGTTGTTGGCGTCGAAAAAAATGCCGACGCCCATGCCCTGGCCGTGGAAAATTGCCGCCTGAACCGGGGCCACGGCCATAAGGTGACACCGGTCAATGCCGATTTCCACGCCTTGACGCCGGCCGATCTCGGTCTGTTTGACCGGGTGGTCATCGCCATGCCGGAAACTGCCCTCACCGCCTTGTCACACTGCCTGCAATTCGTCAGCCTGGGTGGTTTTCTCCATCTTTATATTTTTCAGGATGAAAACCGGCCGCTGCCAGCCAGGGATATGGACACAATCCTGGCCGCCGCCGGGTGCCAGGCACTGTCTATTGCCGCCGTCCGCTGCGGCCACTGTGGCCGGGCGCGTTATCGTTACCGCCTCGACTGCCGCCTTGGATAAATCTTCGGATGAAAACGTCCAGATAAAAATTCCCGGATGAAAATTCTCGAATGAAAATTCTCGAATGAAAATTCCTTGCGCCAATCAGAGACTGAGGTACGCTCTGGATGGTTTTCATATTTTGATTCTCATCTTTAACAAGGAAATCCCATGACCATGTTCGCGCAGTTTTTCGGAGCTACCCGTGAAGTCACCGGCTCATTCCATGTTATCCACACTGACAAAAGCCGCATCCTGCTCGACTGCGGCCTCTTCCAGGGACGCCGCAAGGAAGCGGAGGCGAAAAACCGGGCTCTGCCCGTCGATCCAACGATTCTCAGCAACTGCGTACTGTCGCACGCCCACCTCGACCACTCTGGCCGCATCCCGATGCTGTGTAAAGGCGGCTTCGTCGGTCAGGTCTTCACCACCACCACGACCGCCGACGCCTGCGCCTATCTGCTCAAAGATTCGGCGAAAATTCAGGAAAACGACGCCGCCTATCTCAACTACAAAATCGTCCGCAACTTCCTCGGCGGTGTTACCGAGGGTGGGCCAAAGATGTCCGACGCCAAAAGCCGTGAGGTGAAGGCCCTCTTGAAGTCGTCCGAGGCCCGGCTGAACGAGGACATCATCGCCCGTTTCCAGGAACAGCACCATCTGGAGCGGATCAATCCTCTCTACAGCATTGAGGATGTCGAAACCTGCCTGCCTTGTTTCTCCGGTTTCGCCTACCGCCAGCCTTTTGCCGTAGCCGAGGATGTCACCTGCACCTTCTACGACGCCGGGCATATTCTAGGCTCGGCCATGGTTCTCATCACCGTTAAAGGCAGCAAGGGCCACAAGAATATCCTCTTTTCCGGCGACGTTGGCCGTTTCGACAGACCAATTGTCTGCGACCCAACCCTCGATTTTGCCGAAGAGCATCGAGACATTGAGCTGATGATCATGGAAAGCACCTACGGCGACCGCCTTCATGACGATGGTGACGGCGACCTGAAGACCATGCTGAAACAGGTACTGGATGAGACCTTCGCCCGCGGCGGCTCGGTGATCATCCCGGCTTTCGCCTACGGGCGCACCCAGGAGCTGATTTATTTCCTGCATGAATTGTATATGGAAAACGCGGTGCGGCGCGTTCCCATCTACATCGACAGCCCGTTAGCCACCCGTATCACCCAAGTGTTCGAGAGGCATCCGGAAAATTTCGACAGCGACACCCGGCAAGAGTTCCTGAAAAACGGCGTTGATCCCTTTGCCTTCGAGGAGTTGCACTTCGTCGAATCGGTTGAAGAGTCGATGGCCATCAACCGCGAGCAGAAGAGCCATATCGTCATCGCCGGTTCCGGCATGTGTGAGGGCGGGCGGGTGTTGCACCATCTGCGTCACAAAATCCATGACGACAAGCACACGATTCTCATCGTCGGCTATATGGGCAAAAACACCTTCGGCCACCTGCTCCAGGAAAAGGGTGCGGCCTATGAGAAAAGCGGGCGCCAGGGCCAAGCGCCGATGGTACGTTTTTACAACAAAGAATATCCCTTACAGGCGCATGTCGTCACTTTGGGCGGCTTCAGCGCCCATGGCGACTACGAGGAACTGTTACGGCTGATGCGCGGGTCAAACCTGCACGTCAAGAAAATCGCCCTGGTACACGGCGAGGAAGAACAAATTTTCCCCTTCCAGAAGCGATTGCAGGATCTGGGCTACTCGGTGACAGTGCCGCGACAGGGCGAATCGGTGGTGATAGAGGAATAACGGCTTCTTGGCGGCAAGCCGGACATATCTGAAAATTGAAGCGGCTGGTAGTTTTTCCCGGACGATAGCCACCAAAGCGCACACGGTCATCCACGGGCATGGCGGCCCCAGTACCGCGCCATCACTCGGCGAAACGCCGGTTGATTTCTTCGAGCTTTTCCTGGGCCTCTTCCCAGCGGCCATCCCAGCGCTCGAGCCGCCTTTTGCAATCGTCGTATTTCTTCGAAGTCTCCGTCCAGGCCCGGTTGTCGGCGTACAGAGCCGGATCAGCCATGATCGCTTCCAATTCGATTTTTTCACTCTCCAGTGACTCGATGGCTTCCTCGGCTTCTTGCACCTGCCTCTGCCAGGGCGCGGCCAGTCGGCTGCGTTCCTGACGGCGCTCGGCCTCGAGCTTTTTCTGATCGCGGCGGTCTTTGCCAGACAGGTTGTCGCCCGCTGTTTCCGCCTTGTTCGTCATTGGCCTGACGGCTTGCTGCGTTGTTATCTCTTCAATTTTCCGCAAGTACTCCTCAACGTTGCCGTCGTACAAGGTGATTTCCCCGTCCTTTACTTCGAGTACTTTGTTGACAAAGCCGTCGAGGAAGTAACGGTTATGGGAAACGACGATGATCGTACCATCGTAGCTGGCCATCGCCTGGCGCAAAATCTCCTGCGAACTCATATCAAGATGGTTGGTCGGCTCGTCGAGGAGCATGAGGTTGGCCGGAGTGGCGATCATCTTGGCGAGGGCCAGGCGACTCTTTTCACCGCCGGAGAGCACGGCCACTTTTTTCTCCACCTCTTCGCCGCGAAAGAGAAAAGCGCCGAGCAAGGAACGGATGCCCGTCACCGTCAGGTCCTCGCCAGCCAGGGCCATGGTCCGCAAGACGGTCAGTAGCGGCGACAGTTCCTGGGCCTGGTGCTGACCAAAATACGATAACTTGACGCCGGCACCGAAACGTACCATACCGCCGTCGGCCACGACCAATCCGGCAACAATTTTTACCAGCGTCGATTTGCCGGCGCCATTGACGCCAACCACCGCCACTTTGTCGCCGCGTTGCAGCGTCAGGCTGGCGTCTGCAAACACCTCGTGACCACCATAGTTTTTGGCCAAGTCTTGCACCATCAGAACATCGCGCCCGGACGGTGGCGACGGCGGAAAGCGGAAATGAATCTGCCTTTCATCCTCCTCCAGCTCAATGATTTCCATCTTTTCAAGCTGTTTGAGACGGCTCTGGGCCTGCCGCGCCTTGGTCGCCTTCGAGCGGAAGCGTTCGACGAAACGCATGGTTTGGCGAATCTTCGCCTGCTGGTTGTCATAAGCCCCTTTCTCAATCGCCTGACGCTCGGCCTTGTCAGCGACATAGAAAGAATAGTTGCCCTTGTAGACGGTCAGCTTGCCGAGGCTCAGCTCCCAGGTCTGGCTGGTCATTTCGTCGAGAAAGGCGCGGTCATGGGAAATGATTGCCGTCGCCCCCGGATAGTCGCGGAGAAAGCCCTCAAGCCAGGTCAGGGATTCGAGGTCGAGATGGTTGGTCGGTTCGTCAAGCAAAAGCAAGGTCGGCGCCGCCAGCAGCATTTTCGCGAGTTTTAGGCGCATCAGCCAGCCACCGGAAAATTCCGACACCGGCCTGGTCATATCGGCGGCGCGAAAGCCCAGGCCAAGCAGCACCTTTTCAATGCGGGCCGTCATCGTGTAAATGCCGGAGGCATCAAGGATATGCTGGAGTTCTCCCTGACGCGCCAAAGCCGCCGCGAATTCGGGGCTGCCAGCGGCCAGGGCCGCCAGTCGCTCATGCAGTTCTCCAGCTTCTTGCTGCAAGGCGATGAGAGCCGCGAAGGCCGTTTGCGCCTCTTCGTACAAGGTTTTGCCGGAAAGCAGCTCGTTTGATTCCTGTGGCAGATAGGCAACTGTCCAATTTTTGGCGCGATTGACCACGCCATCATCGGTGACGGTGAGGCCACTCATGATCTTCATCAGCGTCGATTTGCCAGCGCCGTTGACGCCGACTAGGCCAATACGGTTGCCCTCGTAGATTTGGGCGGAAATATTTTTGAACAGATGCTTTTCGCCGAAGCGAATATCAAGACCATTAATCGACAGCATATTCAACACTTCCTTTGGGACGTAGACGCTCGCAGATGATGTTCAGGCGGTGGCGCAGACCGAGTTGTTCGAGGCGGATTAAATTGCCGCGTCGCTGGCCGGCCAGTCGCGACAGGTTGCGCGGCGAGATAAAAATTGTCAGGTTTTGCCCGGCGGCCAGGGTGGTAAGACGCCGACGCAGCTCATGAAACCACAAACGCTGCGCCGCCATTTCCCCCAGGGCCGGATGGTACGGCCCGGCAATGATGGCTCGCGCCAGTTGCGGCGATGGCGGCAGGCCATAACGGATGACCGGGATGTCAGCGGCATCAAAGAGCCGCTTGGCCCCAGCCAGCCAGGCAATTGTTTTGGTCAGGGACAGGGGCCGGTAACGGCCAGAGGCATATAAATCAGCCAGGCCGGTTCCGGCCAGGACCAGCGCCGGGTAAAGCCGGACCATGGCCGGGCGCAGGGCGATGATCTCTTTAACCGTGGCCAGAAATGACGGCCAGGTTTCTCCTGGCAGGCCCAGCAGAAGCTGAACGCCACAGGCAAAGCCCAGAGCCCTGATGGTGGCAATGGCCTGACGGCAGTCCGCCGCCGTATGGCCGCGCTCGGCCAGGGTCAGCACGCGGTCATCCATGGATTGGACGCCCAATTCGATCGCCGTCACCCGCCAAGGCCGCAGCCGGGCCAGATTTTCCGCGGCACAGCAATCGGGCCGCGTTGACAGGCGAATCGAGGCAATCCGGCCATCACGCAGATACGGCTCAGCCGAGGCCAGCAGCTTTTCCTGCTCCTCCCATGACAAACAGGTGAATGAGCCGCCATAAAAGGCCAGTTGCGCCGGTCGTTGTGACGACCGGGCCAGCCACATGTTGATCTCGGCGGCCACATCCGGGGAAACGCCGCCAGCAATCGTCCGTTGGTCGCAAAACAGACAGTGGCGGGGGCAACCGCGTTGACTGATAAAAACAGGAATAATCAGGGACATCGGCCAGTGGCGCGGCGCATACGTTCTAGACTTTCGGCGGCGGCCCGCTTCTCCGCCTCCTTCTTCGAGCCAGCTTCACCGGTGCCAAGCACTTGGCCGTGAAACAATACCGACACCGTATACCGTCGGTGATGGGCTAGGCCGTCCTCCTTGTCCAGACGGTAGGCCGGTTGCTCGTTGTACTGTTCCTGCAAGATTTCCTGAAGCTGCGACTTGCTGTCACCTATCAAAAAATTCCGGCGCTGGTCATCAAGGCCGGGCGTAAACAGCGCCTCGGCCAGCGTCCTCGCCGCGGCAAAACCGCCGTCCTCGAACACGGCGCCGAACACGGCCTCGAAGGCGCTGGCCAGAATCGACGGTTTGCCCCGGCCCTCAGTCGCCTCCTCGCCCTTGCCGAGGCAGAGATGGCTGTCCAGGCCAATTTCCAAGGCCAGACCGGCCAGATAGGTTTCGTTGACCAAAGCCGCCCGCAACCTGGTCAGATCGCCTTCCCGCAGTTCGGGATAACGCTCGGTTAAAAGATGACCAACCAGCAGGTCGAGCACAGCGTCACCCAAAAATTCAAGGACTTCATTATGCTCGGCGGCCTTTCCGCG
>JAIRRG010000020.1 GCA_031256095.1 Desulfobulbaceae bacterium | reverse complement strand
CTGACTGTCGACAGTTTCGTTGCTGAATTGGGCCGCCCTTTGGGCGAAGAGCTACTGACACCGACACGCATCTATGTCAAATCGGTGCTTAACATCCTGAAGCATTTCAAGGTGAACGGCATGGTGCACAACACCGGCGGCGGCTTCATCGACAATACGCCGCGCGTCCTGCCGAAGGGGCTGAAAGCGGTGATTGACACCCATTCCTGGAAGCCACAGCCGATCTTTTCTTTCCTCGCCGAAAAGGGCAATGTGCCCCGGAACGAGATGTTCCGCACCTTTAATATGGGCATTGGCCTGATGGTGATTGTTGAACGTACCGAGGTCGAGGACATCTGTTGCCAGTTCCAGGCCTTGGGCGAAACGCCGTATGTTATCGGCGAGATTTCTCCCCGCCATGACGGCGAAGAGGCGGTCGAACTGCTGTAATCCATCGCCACCCGCCGCATTCGCATTGACAGAAACGATTTCCACCCTTTCGGACAACAATATCACCCCAATATCCATCCTTCGTCCTCTCATCGTCCATCGCTTTCAAGGAAACGGCTCCATCCATGTCCGCACAACAACGCACAGGCATTTCGATGAAAACCCTTGTCGTCTGGCTCGTGGCCGCGCTGGCGATTGCCGCCGTGGTTGCGCTTCCTTTTTGGGTCAAAAATAAAAACGGCGGCGGTCCGCAAGGCGGCGGCCGAGGCGGCAATCTGAATGGCGGTCCGCCAACCCCGGTCGGCGTTGCCACGGCGCGTACCGGCAATATGGATGTTATTGTCAGCGCCCTCGGCACGGTAACGGCGCGTTCCGCCGCCACCGTGAGACCGCGCGTTGACGGCCTTTTGTTGCGTGTATTGTTTTCTGAGGGACAGACGGTCAAGGCCGGGGAGGTACTCGCCGAAATCGACCCGGAGCCGTTCAAAATCCAGCTTGAACAGGCAGAAGGCCAACTGGCGCACGACGAGGCGCTCCTCACGAACGCCCGTCTTGATCTGCAACGTTATCGTGGCCTTTTGGCCAAGGATTCGATCGCCAAGCAGCAGGTTGATACCCAGGAAGCCCTGGTGCGGCAGTACGAGGGGACGGTAAAAGCTGACCACGCCGCGGTCAATAATGCCCGCCTGCAACTGGCATACACTCATGTTACCGCGCCAATTGCCGGTCGCATCGGGCTTCGCCTTGTTGATCCCGGCAATATGGTGCACGTCAGCGATACCACGGGCTTGGCCGTGATTACCCAGACTCATCCCATCGACATTGTTTTTTCGATCCCGGAGCAAAATCTTTCCGAGGTTAGCGCCGCGGCGCGTTCCGGCCCACCGCTGGCAATAACCGCCTATGACCGCGACAACAAAGTGGAACTTGCCACGGGCAAATTACTGACCATTGACAACCAGATCGACCTGGCCACTGGCACGGTGAAACTAAAGGCCGAATTCGCCAACAGGGATGACTCGCTGTTTCCCAACCAGTTCGTCAATACGCGGCTGCGCGTGAAAACCCTCGAAGATGTGGTGCTGGCGCCGACAGCGGCGGTGCAACGCGGCACCCGAGGGATTTACTGTTATGTGGTCAAGACCGACAGCGGCGTCAAAGGCGAGTCTGGAGAAGGAGACAAACCAAGCCAGGTGCCCGGCGAGCATGGAAAACCTGGAGGTGCTTCGAAAGCGGGGTCAGAAGAGAAAGGCAAAACTCCGTCCATGGCCACGGTTGACCTGCGCCTGATCAAAGCCGGCCCTGCCGACGGCAACATGGTGGTCATTCTCGAAGGAGTCCATGCCGGCGAACAGGTGGTGATCGACGGTACCGACCGGCTGCGCCAGGATGCGAAAATCGTCGTGATCGACGCCGAGGAGCGCGCCCGGATGCAGGCAACCGAAACGAAAACCGGCGGCGGGCGAGGGAAAAATAGTGGTGAGAAAAGCGGGAAAGGCAATAAAAGCCCCACTGCTGCCGCGCCAACGGACAGCGGAGCGCGTCCATGACATTCAGGTTTTTCCCAAAAAAGAAAGGATAAACCGTGAATCCTTCTCGTCCTTTTATTTTACGCCCGGTGGCGACTTCGCTCCTGATGATCGCCATTTTGCTGGCCGGGCTTTTGGCCTACCGCCTGCTGCCGATTTCAGCCCTGCCGGAAGTCGATTACCCGACCATTCAGGTGACGACGCTCTATCCCGGCGCCAGCCCGGATGTGACGACCTCGTCGATCACGGCGCCGCTCGAGCGCCAGTTTGGGCAGATGCCGGGGCTGAACCAGATGTCTTCAAGCAGTTCCGGCGGCGCATCGGTTATTACCCTGCAATTCGGGCTGGAAATAAGCCTTGACGTCGCCGAACAGGAAGTGCAGGCAGCGATCAATGCCGCTAACTCCTTCCTGCCGCAAGACCTGCCGATGCCGCCGGTCTACAGCAAGGTCAACCCCGCCGACGCGCCGATCGTCTCGTTGGCCGTAATGTCGGACAGCCTGCCTTTGCCCAAAGTGGCGGATCTGGTCGATACCCGGCTGGCGCAGAAAATCTCGCAATTGCCCGGCATCGGCTTGGTCAGCATCGCCGGCGGCCAGCGGCCAGCGGTGCGCATCCAGGCCAATCCACGGGCCTTGGCGGCACAAGGGCTGGCGATGGACGCAGTCCGTGTCGCTATCACCAATGCCAATATCAATCAAGCCAAGGGCAGTTTCGACGGCCCGCTGCGCGCCTCAACGCTTGACGCCAACGACCAGCTCCAATCCGCCGACGAATACCGTAATCTGGTGATCGGCTGGAAAAACGGCGCCCCGGTGCGGCTTTCTGATGTCGCCAGTGTCATCGACGGCGCGGAAAACGCGCAACTGGCGGCCTGGGCAATCATCGAAGGCCAGCAAATGCCGGCCATCATCATCAACATCCAGCGCCAGCCAGGCGCCAACGTCATCACCACGGTCGACCGCATCAAGCAGATGCTGCCGCAATTGCAGAGCGGCCTGCCCGGCGCCGTGGAAGTGAAAATGCTCACCGACCGGACGACGACAATCCGCGCCTCGGTGCACGACGTCCAGGTCGAATTGCTCTTTGCCGTCGTGCTGGTCGTGCTGGTGATTTTCTTCTTTTTGCGCAGTCCCTCGGCGACGATTATTCCAAGCATCGCCGTGCCGCTCTCCCTGGTCGGCACCTTCGGCGTCATGCATCTGGCCGGTTTCAGCCTGAACAACCTGTCGCTGATGGCGCTCACCATCGCCACCGGATTCGTCGTCGATGACGCCATCGTCATGATTGAAAACGTCGCGCGGTACGTCGAACGCGGCGAGCCGCCGCTGCAGGCAACCCTGAAAGGGGCGGAGCAGATCGGTTTCACCATCATCTCGCTGACCATCTCGCTGATCGCGGTTTTGATCCCGCTTCTTTTCATGGGCGATGTCGTTGGCCGCCTGTTCCGCGAATTCGCGGTAACACTGGCGGTGGCGATCCTGATTTCCGCCTTCGTCTCGCTGACGCTGACACCGATGATGTGCGCCAGGCTCCTGCGCCACACGCCGGAACATGAACAGAGTAAGTTCTACCACAAGGTCGGCGCTTTTTTTGACTTTGTCATCGCCCGCTACGGTGTTGCTCTTACCTGGGTGCTCAAACACCAGGGCGCGACCCTTCTCGTAGCCCTCGGCACGCTGGTTTTGACCGTGCTGCTTTATCTTTGGATTCCAAAAGGATTTTTCCCGGTTCAAGACACCGGACTCATCCAGGCCATTACCGAGGCGCCGCAATCGGTCTCCTTTGCGGCCATGGCCGAACGGCAGCGACAGATGGCCGATGTTATCGCGGGAGACCCGGCGGTGGATAGTCTCTCTTCTTTTATCGGCATCGACGGGATCAACGCCACGCTCAATTCCGGGCGAATGTTGATCAACTTGAAACCAAAAAGCGAGCGCGATCTCGACGCCGCTGGCGTTATCCGCCGCCTTGAGAAAAAAATCGCCGGGGCGACGGGAATAACCGCCTATATGCAGCCGGTGCAAGATTTGACGATCGAAGATCGGGTCAGCCGCACCCAGTACCAGTTCTCGCTCGATTGCCCCGATCTGAACCAGCTCTCCGTCTGGGTGCCACGACTCGTCGAGCATCTGCGGCAATTGCCGCAACTGGCAGATGTTGCCAGCGATTTACAAGACAGCGGCCTGCAAGCCTATGTTTTGATCGACCGCGACAGCGCCGGCCGGCTCGGGATCGCCGTCGCCGACATCGACAACGCCCTGTACAATGCCTTTGGTCAACGCCTAGTTTCGACCATTTTCACGCAGTCGAACCTGTACCGCGTCGTCCTCGAAATCGATCCCGAATTCCAGCAAGGGCTAGCCTCGCTTGACACCATTTATTTGCCCTCTACTTCCGGCGCGCCAGTGCCGCTGTCGGCGGTGGCCAAAGTTGACGAGCGGGCGGCGCCACTGGCGATCAACCATCTCGGTCAATTCCCGGCGGCGACCATTTCCTTCAACCTCGCGCCCGGCGCCGCCCTCGGCGAAGCGGTTAAAGCAATCCACACCGCCGAACAAGAAATCGGTATGCCGATAACTATTGGCACCAGCTTTCAAGGGGCGGCGCTGGCCTTCCAGTCTTCGCTGACACACACGCTCTTCCTGATCCTGGCGGCAATCGTCGCCATGTACATCGTGCTGGGCGTCCTCTACGAAAGCTACATTCACCCGGTAACGATTCTCTCCACCCTGCCCTCCGCCGGCGTCGGCGCCTTGCTGGCACTGATGATTTCCGGCAACGACCTGGGCATCGTCGGCATCATCGGCATTATTTTGCTGATCGGTCTGGTAAAAAAGAACGCAATCATGATGATCGACTTCGCTTTAGAAGCCGAGCGGCAGCATGGCAAATCGCCGGAAAAAGCCATTTTTGAAGCCTGCCTCTTGCGCTTCCGGCCCATTCTGATGACGACCTTGGCCGCCCTGCTCGGCGCCCTGCCGCTGATGCTCGGTAGCGGCGTTGGCTCCGAGTTGCGCCGACCCCTTGGTATCACCATGGTCGGCGGCCTGTTGTTCAGCCAGGTGTTGACGCTGTTCACGACGCCGGTGATTTATTTGATGTTTGACCGGCTTGCCCTCCGTTTCGGGAAAAAGAAGGCCTCTGGTGCGGCAAATGAGCAAAATGAGGAAAGCGAAAGGAGCGCATCGTGAAACAGTTTCCGACTTTTGCCGCCGCCACGGATTGAGGAGAAACAGTATGTGTCTTCAGAAATGGCTTTTCCTCGTTGTACTCGGCGGCATCGCCTTCGCCACGGCACCGGCCAGCGCCTTCAAGATCAAGCCGGGACAATGGCAGGAAACCAACGGTGGCGGAACGCATACAATCTGCCTGACTCCAGAAAGAGCGCAAAAATGGTCAGAGATGTATGAGGCCGCTTTCGATATCGACGATCCGTGGATTGCCGCCACCTGTAAAGGAAAGATGACCGAAAAAAGATCAAACTCATATAGATACCAGGTGGAATGCCTCTCTCCTTTCGACAAAAAAATCAAATTCGAAATGACCGTGAAAAAAATCAGCGACGGCGAATTTGTCAGCGATGAAGTTATGTTCATCCCGACCGAGTCTGATCAAGGACTCATTAGAGAGAGAACCAGGCAAAGGGGGAAAAAGATCAGTGAAAGCGAAACGTTGCTCAAGACTTTTAGCAAACGGACTCGGGTTCCGGGCAAACAGTTTGTATCGTTAACCAAAACCACGAGCAGGTTTAAGAAAATCGACGACAATGAATTTGTTATCCATACAACGGTGCAGGACGGCGACAGAAAGACCGGCTGGGCCGGCAGGAAAATAACAGAGGCTTACAAATACTTGGGGCCAAGCTGTAGCGACCCGGACGAAGAAAGCGCCCGGCGGGAAGGGCCGTCCTCGGAAATGCCGCCAGTAAAGCCGGAAGGCCGCTAAACCATGAACCCCAGCGCCCCCTTCATTGCCCGGCCTGTCGCCACCACCCTGCTGACGCTGGCGGTGGCTTTGGCCGGTATTGTGGCGTTTTTTCAGTTGCCGGTGTCGCCGCTGCCACAGACCGATTATCCGTACATTTCCGTTTCCGCCTCGCTGCCCGGCGCCAGCCCGGAGACGATGGCCGCCACCGTGGCTACCCCGCTCGAACGTGCCCTTGGCCGCATCGCCGGCATCACTGAAATCACCTCCAGCAGTTCACTCGGCTCAACCAGGGTGACGCTCGAATTTGAACTCAGCCGCGACATTAACGGCGCCGCCCGTGACGTGCAAGCGGCGATCAACGCCGCACGCAGCC
>JAIRRG010000018.1 GCA_031256095.1 Desulfobulbaceae bacterium | reverse complement strand
AGTTTCTGCATGAGCTGATCACGGCTCATCTTGTCTCCGTTCAGCGTAATCTGCTGGCTATTCTGGCCATCCTGGCTGATGGCGATAACAAGCGGCTTATCTTTTTGTTCTTTTGGAATATTGGTGACTTCATGCTGCAGGTCGAGATCAATGCCCTGGGTCATCATCGGCGCCGTGACCATGAAAATAATCAACAGCACCAGCATGACATCGACGAGCGGCGTTACATTGATCTCCGAGACCAGGCGTTTCTTGCCGCTCTTTGCTTGCGTCATCGACATGGCAATTCCGCCTTAGGAGGTTTCAAACCCGGCTCAAGAAATCGCGTTCAACCAAATTGAGGAAATCGGTGCTGAAATTGCGCACCTCGCTGTTGATCTCTTCCAGGCGGTTAGAAAAATAGTTGTAGAAAATAACCGCGGGGATGGCGACAGCCAAGCCAGTGGCGGTGGCGACCAGCGCCTCGGAGATGCCAGGGGCGACAACGGTCAGTGAGGCGGAACCGCGCTGGCCGATGTCATGAAACGAGGCCATGATGCCCCAGACGGTGCCGAACAGGCCGACAAAAGGCGTGGCGCTGCCGGTGGTGGCGAGAAAAGGCAGTGACGAGCCCAGTTCGCCGATGACCTGGGCCTCGGCCTTGCGCACCGCCCGCTTCAGGTTATCCATGGTCGCCAATTGCATGTCGAGGGTTTCCGCTCCGTCTTTTTCTTTCTTGGCGCGGATCTTGTTAATTTTCTGGAGCTCGGCGAAACCGGAAATAAAAACTGAGGCTTCCGGGCTAAAGTCAAATTCATCGGCGGACTTGCGCGCCTCGCTGAGGTTGGAGGAGGCCCAAAAGGCTTCGAGGAATTCGTCTCGCTGTTTTCTTACCTTGCGGTAGAGAAGAATTTTTCGGATCACAATGGCCCAGGAGGCGATGGAAAAGCACAGCAGGGCAAGCATCACAAGCTGACCAACCGGGCCAGCGTGCATAATCATGGTGGTGATGGAAAATTGCACAGCGTCCTCGAACGGGATAGTGGAAATAGGTGAAATTTGTTGGGTGAAAAACATACAGCCATGAAAAACGGGGCGGTATAATACCCGCTTTCACGTAAAATACAAGGGGCGCCGTCATCTTGCCGCCCGCTGGCCGCTTGTCAAGGGAAAAATTGGGCTATGACCTGGCGGCATCGGCAAATCATGAGGTGAACACGCAAGAAAATTCCACCTGCACCGCCACCTTGTCGGCCACCCTACCTATTCCCTTCATCAGCCAAGCTGAAGCCATTCGCTCAGTCAGGCTTGTCTCCATTTCCAGCCGGTCGCCAGGCAAAACCTGGCGTTTGAATTTGGCGGCAAAAATACGGGCAAGCACCGGCAGACCCGGCGCCTGACCGTTCGGCGTTGCCGCGGTCAGTTCAGCGATTAACAAGGCACCACTCTGAAAAATTGCCTCGCAAAGAATAACTCCTGGCACCACGGGGTGCCCAGGGTAATGGCCGGAAAAAATTGGCCACTCCGGCGAAAAGGTGACAGCCGTGCGGATGGCGTTTTCTGCGCGCCCAGTGATTTCATCAACAAACAGAAAGGGCGGGCGATGCGGCAGATGGGCGAAGATTTCTCGATTTGCCGTCATAAGCCCCCCGTTATTTCCAGTACCGCGCCGTTGATGTAGGCAGCGTCACCACTGGCGAGAAACAACACAGCCTGAGCGACTTCTTGCGGCGTGCCGAAACGGCCAGCGGGCACCATTTTTTTGTACTCCTTGACCTGGGCCCCACTCAGGTCACCGATGAAAGCGGTATCGATGAAACCCGGCGACACACAGTTGACGGTTATTTTTCGTTTGCCAACTTCCTGGCACAGCGAACGCGTCATGGCCACCTGCCCGGCTTTCGAAGCGGCATAGTTGGCCTGGCCGGGAAAACCCATACGCCCCATCGGTGAAGTAATGAAGATAACGCGGCCATATTTTTGTTTCAGCATCAAGGGCAAGGCCAGCCGTGACATGACAAATCCACCGGTCAGGTTGACGTCGATGACCCGACGCCAGTCTTCCTCTTTCATCATGGCCAGGACGGCGTCACGGCGAATCCCGGCGTTATTGACGAGGATGTCGAGAGTATCGAATTCTTCCTCGAAAGCGGCAAAAAATGTAGCCGCCGCCTGGTAGTCGCTGACATCGAGTCGGCTCAGACGCAAGGATGGGCCGAAGTCAGCCATTTCCTGTCTCAATTCAGCCGCCGATTTTTCATCGCCGCCGTAGAGGCCGTACACGGTGGCGCCTTGTGCCAGCAAAGCCTCAGCCACGGCGCGGCCAATGCCCCGCGTCGCGCCCGTGACAATCGCTTTTTTCCCCGCAAATTCAAGCATGGTATTGTTTCCGCTTATTGAAAGATGATTTTTTTGCCGGATGCCAGCGGGCAAAAGCCGGTCAGAATGCCGCCGCCCCAGTCTTTGAGCATCGTAGCTGGTCGTTCGGCTGGCCGTGCGATTTGCTGTCATAGTTTTTCCAGACCGCGTCGTGATAATCGCCGTGACAGGGCAGGCACAAGCCAACCCGCAGGATTCGCCGCAATTCCTCTTTATTAAAAGGGCGCAGACCGGGGCGCGAACTTTTTTGCAGGGGCCGCCCCTCGATATCGACATAGGCGTCAAACGGCGGTATCCGCCCGCCAGCCGTCATGACGCCCTGGTCGATGCTGGTGAAGACCAGCCCACCGCCGGGGGCCAGACTGAGTTTCCCTTCGCCGAGGCCGACGGTCTTCGGCTCGGCGTGGCAATCGGCGCAGGCGCGGCCCTTGACCTGAATGGTGTGCGGATTGATCGCCGCCATCGTCAAGCGGTTGAACTTGCTCTCGGCCTGGCCGTTTTTATCTACTTCGCTGACTATATCCTGACAACCGGGCGTGACGATGACCACATGGTTGTCCCACAGCGCCAGCATCGGTTTTTCGTAGCGAAGGTAAGAGCGGCCCTCGCGCCAGCGCCCGGTGGTTTCCATATGCGATAGGGCATCGAAATGTTTTTTTCGGCTATCGCGCTCAATGTGACAGCCGTTACACTGCGGCGTCCACGGCGAATGGCAGGATTCACAGGACAGCCGCTGATGGGCCGGAAAATCGCAGACGCCTGGTTTCGGCGGATGAAGCGGCCTGATTTTGCCATCGATTTTACCAATCAGTTGCTTTTTCACTGGGTCGATATTGGTCATCTTCCTGTCTTTTCTGGTGATTCCTGGCTGTGGGCCGTGGCAACTGGCGCAGGATATCTCGGTCTGCTCTTCGTAATGGCTGTAACTGACGCCGTCACCCATGATTTCTTCCCTGGTATGGCAGTCGATACAGGCCATGCCGCGCTGATGGTGGATATCGTCGGCCAACTCGAGATAAAAGCGCTCTCCTGGCAACTGTTTTTTCGATGGCTGGCCATGTTCAAACGGGGCGCCGTAACTTTCCGATTCGTATTTGCCGATGTACGACAGGCCGATTCTGGCGGAGCGGTTATGGCACCTGACGCAGTGGTCGCTTTCAACCTTTTTGCTGAGCCATGGATGCGGTTTTTTCCCTGTCGTTTCCGGCAGGTCCTGGTTATCGCCGGGCAAGGCTGGCGGCCTGGCGGCGCCGGGCGGCGGCGTCACATGGCAGGCGGAGCAACCACCACCTTTATCGTTAAAAAAGGCAAGGACATCTGGCCGGTCATCCTTTTGCTTCCACAAATGGCAGGTAGCGCACAGTTTTCGAAAATAATCCAAGGCAAAGGAGTTGTCGCCACTTTGCAACAATTGTTCCACAGTCTTGTCAGTATTTTGGCTCTTGGTTTCGCCCCAGTAGTACAACAGGGTGCCAATGATGCCACGATTGGTGGCCATTAGGCAGTTTTTCACCTTGTGAATATCGGCGGGATGACAGCCTTCGACGGCGCAGGTACGAGCGGCGTGGCGCAAGTCGCCGGGATTTTTCACCAGGCCACGGTGCGCCTCTTTGGCGCTGACCGCCAAAGGGTCGCCGAGATGGCAAACACTGCAGCCTAACACTTGCGGGTCATGGGCCGGGTCGAGTTTTTCATCCTTGTGGCAGGATAGACACATATCAACGGAACCAGCCTTGGTCAGGGCCAATTGTTCAGGGCGTTTGACAGCCGACTCCCGCCAGAACATCAAGGACAAAAGGATAATAAAGGCGGCGAGAGAGATACCGCTTACCAACCGCTGTTTCGGGTTCATCCGCGATAATTCTGGCAGATTGGATAGCACCGGGCTTTACTCGTCACCTTCAAGACGATGGGCGCCTGCTGGCGTTTGTATTCGTTGGCATGAATCCGCCGCACGGTATCGGCGACCACCGCTGGGTCGAAGCCAGCGGCGACAATCTCGGCCTGGCTCTGATTCTCTTCAAGATAGCGGTCGAGGATGGCGTCGAGGATCGGATAGGGCGGCAGGTCGTCCTGGTCGCGCTGGTCAGGTTTCAACTCGGCGGATGGCGCTTTTTCGATGATGCGGCGCGGGATGATTTGCCGCTCGCGGTTGATCAGCTCCGACAATTGATACACCAAACCCTTCGGGCAATCGGCGATCACCGCCAGGCCGCCGCTCATATCACCGTACAGGGTGCAGTAACCGACCGCCATCTCGCTCTTGTTGCCGGTGGTCAGCGGCAGGTGGCCAAATTTGTTGGCAAACGCCATCAAAAGATTGCCTCTTATCCTCGCTTGCACATTCTGCTCAGCCACTCCTTCCGGCAGCCCAGAGAAAAAGGGCGAAAGGCTCGTTTGAAAAGCCTCCACTAATGGCGTGATGGCAATGACTTCGAAGGCGCAGCCGAGATTTTTGGCAAGCAAGCGGGCGTCGGTCAGCGACTCTTCGGGATTGTAGATCGACGGCATGGCCAGACCCAGCACGTTTTCGGGCCCGAAAGCACGGCAGGCAATGGCCGCGGTCAGGGCTGAGTCGATGCCACCAGACAGGCCCAGCGCCACCCGCTTGAAGCCGCATTTGCGCACATAATCGGCCAGGCCCAAAGTCAGCGCCGCCAGCACGTCCTCGCCGTCGGTGCCGCATTCCGGCCCATGCCGCTCACCCTGCCCTGTGTCGCTGTCGATGACAATCATGTCTTCGGCGAAACCCATGGCCCAGGCGCCCAGTTCCCCTTGACCATCCAAGACCATACTGCGGCCAGCGAAGATCAGCGAATCCTGACCGCCAACCTGGTTGCAGGAGAGGAAAGGCGTTCGCCAGCGCCGGGCGAGGCCAGCCAGGATGTTTCGCCTCGTTTCTTCGCCGCCGCGCGCAAAGGGCAAAGCCGACAGATTCAGGCAAGCGGTCAGTTTGCTACCATCCTTTTGCCCTTTGGCAAACAGTTCGGCCAGCGGCTCGTGCCCATACGGCAGCGTTTCACCGATGCAAATATCCTGGCCAATGGTAATGGCAAAATATTCGCCATCGATGACCAGCGGCGAGGACGGCTCACCTGGCTGAAAATAGCGGGCCTCGCCGAACAGGTCATGGCTGGATGGAAACCTCTTGTCGGCGCGGTGGACTATCTGACCCTTGTGAACGGTGACGGCGCGGTTGAAGAGTTTTTTACCCTCACCTTGATTAAGCTCGAAGCAGCCGAACAAAACGAAAATCTCCGGCGGCAGCCCGGCAACCAGGGTATTCAGAGCCTGGGCCTGAGCGGCAATAAAATCAGGCCGCTCCAGCAAATCCCGCGGCGGCTGCCCGGACAGCGCCATCTCGGGAAAAACCGCGAGGCGGCAGCCGCGCCGCGCCGCTTTTTCGGCGTAAGCGATGATTTTCGCGGCGTTGCCGGGAAAATCGCCAATAAGCGGATTGATCTGGATCAGGGCAATGTTCATGGAGAAAAATAGGGTTACTGCTTGCGGTGTTTCACCGGCATTATTCTCATTTGCTCACGGTATTTAGCGACGGTGCGGCGGGCAATCTGGATATTTTCCTTGGCCAGGCGGTGGGAAATGTCGCTATCACTCAAGGGATTATTTTTATTTTCTTCCTGGATCATGGCGCGGATGCGCACTTTGATCGACTCGGCGGCCAAAGCCTCGTCGCCGTCACGCCGGATGGCGGTCGAGAAAAAATACTTCAGTTCGTAGAGTCCCTGCGGCGTCTGGGCGTATTTGTTCGAGGTAACGCGGCTAATCGTCGATTCGTGCATACCAATGTCCTCGGCGACGTCGTGTAGCACCATCGGTTTGAGATAGGCCGGGCCGTGCTCGAAGAAGTCGTACTGAAATTTCAAGATGGTATGTTGCCGCTGGTGCAGCGCCTTGATGAACCACTCGGCGTTACGCACATTTTCGGCGACGTAGAGTCGGTCGTCGCGGGAAAGCTTTTTCCTTTCCTTCAGCATCTTACGGTAATCGCCGGAGACGGTCAGGGCCGGTAATCCGTCATCGTTTAAGCGGATATAGTAATTGCCGTCGATTTTTTCCACATAGACATCGGGGGCGATGTATTGGGTCGCCTCATTGGCAAACGGCAGGCCCGGATAGGGTGTCAGCTCTCTGGCGATGAAGTCGCAGGCTTCAACAATCTGATCTTTGCGGCCGCCGGTGAGGCGCGCCAGCTCGCGGTAGTTGCGGTTGGCCAGCAGCGGCAGATGATTTTTCACGATGTCTTCGGCATAGGGCGGCGTATCGCCAAGCCGCTGCAGTTGCAGCAAGAGCGATTCGCGGGCATCGCGGGCGGCGATACCGGGTGGGTCGAGTTTCTGAATAATGTCGAGAACGTATGCGGCGGTTTCAGCGTCGCAACCACAGTCGCGAATGATCTCCCCCACGCTGGCTTGGAGGAAGCCAAAATGATTGAGGTTGCCGATGATGAACAGTGCCACCTCCATCTCGCTTTTCGTCAGTTCGCCGTGCGCCAACTGCCATAGCAGATAGGCCCGCAAGCCCGGTTTTTCTGAAACAAAATCCAACTCGCTGGGCGCGTCGGCCGATGGTATTTCGTGGGCAAAGGAAAAATCACTGTCGAATCCGTTGCTGTAATCCTCCCAGTTGACCTCACTGATGTTGTCGGAGACGACGACCCGCTCGGTGACCTCACCTTCGTGTTCAGGCTCTGTGCCCGCCTCATAGGTAGTAGCCAACGACGGCGGCGAGGGTTCCTGCTCCTCTCCCTGGCTCAAATCCTCATCCAGAGCCGGGTTCTGTTCGATCTCGGTCTGGAGGGCACCCTCAAGCTCCAAATGATTGAGCTGCAAAAGCTTGATCGCCTGCCGCAACTGCGGCGTCATGATCAGCTTCTGGGCAAGTTTGAGTTGCTGCCGAAGTCCAATATCCATGGCCTTACATGGTGAAATTTTCCCCAAGGTACATCTTGCGGGCCACTTCGCTTTCGATGATGTCGCTGGCAACGCCGCTGGTCAGAATCTGGCCGGCGTTCATGATATAGGCGAAATCGCAGACCTTGAGCGTTTCGCGGACGTTGTGGTCGGAGATGAGGACACCGAGGCCACGGTCTTTCAGGCCATAGATGAGTTTTTGCAGATCGCCGACCGCCAAAGGGTCGATGCCGGCGAAGGGTTCATCCAACAGGATGAACTGCGGCTGTGTGGCCAAAGAGCGCATGATTTCCACGCGCCGCCGCTCGCCGCCGGACAGGGCGTGGCCGAGATTGTGGCGCAAGTGCTCAATCTTCAGTTCGGCAAGCAGCGTGTCAATACGGGTACGGATCTCGTTTTTAGGCAGACCGTGCGTTTCCAGGATGATGCGGACATTTTCTTCAACCGTGAGTTTTTTAAAAACCGACGGCTCCTGGGCCAGATAAGAGATGCCTTTGAGCGCCCGTTTGTGAATGGGCAGGGCGGTGATGTTTTCATCGTTCAAGAGGATAGCGCCTTCGTTGGGGCGAATGAAACCAACGATGGAATAAAACGAGGTGGTTTTACCAGCGCCGTTTGGCCCCAAAAGGCCGACAACCAAACCGGTGCGTACCTGGATGCTGACGTTGTCGACAACGGTGCGGCTGCCGTAGCGCTTGACGATGTTTCTGGTTTCAAGAATGGCCATGGCTGCCATCGCTCATTTTTGCAGAATGGTCATCTTGACACGGCCGGTCTTGCCACCGGGTTGGCGCTCCCCGGGGCCGGCGATCACCTCCGAGCGCTCTTCATCAATGTAATGGATGATCTCGTCGCCGCTGACCATGTCTTGACCCTGCCAGGCCTTGGCGTCGCCGATCAGGCGCACCCGTCGCTCTTGCGCCAAATAGATCATCTCGCGCGATTTGCCGAACCAGTCGTCGCGACTGATTTGGACATTGCCGACGCAGTGCATCTTTTCCACCTTCTTCTTCTGGCTGTCGCCAGCAGCGGCGGCGGTTTTGTCACTCTTTTTCCCCTTGTCGTCCGGGGTGTAGTAAACGGTCATCTTGTCGGTGCGGATGCGCACATTGGCCTGGCGGGCGTCGACCGCGCCCGTGAATAGTACCGAGTTGGATTTTTCAAAAGAAGTCATGTGGTCAGCTTCAATGCTGATCGGCGCCTCACTGCCTTGGTCTTTGGCGGGCGGCGCGGCTTGGGCGGCAAAAGCGAGGGTGAGGCACAGCATAGCCAAAATGGGCGGCAATATGCGCGGCATGTCGGCGGTCTCCCGTCTGAAATGAGAAAAATGCAAGCAAATAGCGTGCCTAGTCTAACGGAATTTGCCAAGTTTGTAAAGCCGCCGACCGCCAAGCCGCTTTACTTGTCTGGCGCGGGAAAGTAATATCACGTACCTGTCGTCATTTTCATTTGAACCTGGTATCGCCCCATGAGAAAAGAAAGCATCGAAAAAGCGCAGATCCTCATTGAAGCCCTGCCTTACATGCAGAAGTTTCGTCACAAGACGGTGGTCATCAAATACGGCGGTCACGCCATGGTCGATGACCATCTGAAAAAGCAGTTCGCCCTCGATATCATCTTATTAAAGCAGATAGGCGTCAACCCGGTCATTGTCCATGGCGGTGGTCCGCAGATCAACCAGCTTCTCGACCGTCTCGGCATAAAACCGAATTACGTTCAGGGGATGCGGGTTACCGACGGCGAAACCATGGATGTGGTCGAGATGGTTTTGGTCGGCAAGGTCAACAAGGAGATTGTTGGTCTGATTAACCATTACGGCGGTCAGGCTGTTGGCCTGTCCGGGCGTGACGGCGATCTGGTGCGCGCCGAGAAGATGACCATGACCGCGCCGCCGAGAGACGGCGCTAATCATCCTCCAGAGCTGATCGACATTGGCCGGGTTGGCCGAGTCAAAGGGATCAATTCGGCGGTGCTAGAAAATTTTCATCGCGCTGATTTTATTCCAGTTATAGCCCCAACTGGCGTTGGAGATGATGGTCAGGCATTCAACATCAACGCCGACTTGGTGGCCGGAGCGGCGGCTTCAGCGCTGCGGGCGGAAAAACTCATACTCTTAACCGATGTCGCCGGGGTAAAAAACGTCAAGGGTGAGCTGCTGCCGAATTTGACCGCCAAAGAGATTGAGCGGCTAATCGCCGACGACACCGTGGTTGGCGGCATGATTCCCAAAGTGCGCTGCTGCCTGGAAGCCCTGCGCGGCGGCGTCACCAAGGCTTGCATCATTGATGGCCGCGTCGAACACGCCATTTTGCTGGAAATGTTCACCCGCGAAGGGGTGGGAACGGAGATAAGCTGATGAATGCGACAATAAAAGAACGCGCCGACAAGGTATTTATGGCCACCTATGGCCGCTATCCGCTGGCCATGGTCAAAGGCGAGGGCTGCCGCCTGTTCGATGCCGACGGCAAAGAGTATCTGGATTTCCTTTCCGGCATCGCCGTCTGCGGCCTGGGCCATTGCCATCCGGCGGTGACCGCGGCGGTACGGCGGCAGGTGGCGGAACTGGTACATGTCTCCAATCTGTACTACACGCTGCCGCAGACCGAGCTGGCGGAAAAGCTGGTGGCCCATTCCTTTGCCGATAAGGTTTTTTTCTGTAATTCCGGAGCCGAGGCCAACGAGGCGGCGATGAAATTGGCGCGCAAGGCCAGTGAGCCACAGCGCTTTGAGATTATTTCGCTTATTGGTTCCTTCCATGGCCGGACGCTGGCGACAGTGGCAGCTACCGGACAAACCCGCTTTCAACAAGGTTTCGAGCCGATGCCGCTGGGTTTCAAGCACGCGCCGTTTGGCGACCTGGCGGCTTTGGAACAGATGATTACGCCCGCCACCTGCGCCATCCTGTGCGAGCCGTTGCAAGGTGAGGGCGGCGTCCGGCCTTTACCGCCGGAGTATCTGCGCGGCATCCGGGCCTTGTGCGACCGCCATGGCCTGTTTTTAATATTTGATGAGGTACAGACCGGCGTTGGGCGTAGCGGCACGCTGTTTGCCCATCAGCAACTTGGTGTTGAGCCGGACATCATGACCCTGGCAAAATCTTTGGCCGGCGGCCTGCCGATTGGCGCCATGCTGGCCCGCGAAAAAATCGCCGCCGCCCTCACGCCGGGCAGTCACGCTTCCACCTTTGGCGGCAATCCCGTGGTTTGCGCGGCGGCCAATGCGGCGCTTGATGTCATCCTCGGCGATGGTTTCCTTGAGTCGGTGCGGAAAAAAGGCGAATATTTCCGTGCCGGGCTCGGCAAACTGGCGGCAAAATTCCCGGCAAAAATTGCCACCGCCCGTGGTATGGGCCTGATCCTTGGTCTGGTCTTCACGGAAGAAGGGGCGGCCAAAGGCGGCGAGGTGGTGGCCAAAATGATGGAGCGTGGTTTTTTGATCAACTTCACGGCTGGCATCGCCTTGCGTTTCGTGCCGCCGCTCATCGTTAGCGAGGCGGAAATTGACCGTCTGCTGGCAGCCTTGGGCGAGGTCTTGGCGGAAATCTTCAAAGCGGGCTGAAGCTTGGCGGTGACAGGGAAAACCGATTTTCCGCGCCATCCCACGAAAACCCCATATGAAGCCACCACGGGCTTTGTCCTACCCGGCGAGAAGGATCACCGCTGGGCATCTGGCGGGGTTGGGAAACCGCGGGCAAGATCCAGCGCCTTATTAATGGAAGACTGCAACACAGGCACGAATGACGAAATGGCTTGCCTTTTTGCTTCGGAAGCGGGGGGGTTGGAAGCATCGGCCAGCGCCATTTTGACGTGGTGCGTTAGCATCGGCACGAACGAATTGATTGCCAAGTTGCGCACGACATCAGACAATGTTAGGTTCACGAAAGACTGCAGCCGTTCCGGGATGATATACCGCGCCATCTCGGTCAGTATGTACGCCGCTGGTAAATCCCTGCCCACCAGCTTAAAGTGCCGGAAGCCCATTTCTTTCAGAGTTGAAACCATTGAGTTAGTCAGGATCATGTCCGTTGCCATCCCTTTTACTACCAGAGGCGCCCGGCAATGTGACCGAAAGGACTGAGTGACTTCCTGCCACAACTCTTTTGTCCGCATTTTATTGTATCTGGCTACCAGCATGTGATGCGTTCTCCGGTTGGGACAATCGAAAACGCACGTGTCGTTCACCATAATTTCGCTCTTGTCTCTGTCCAGTTGGTCAATAAATTTCCAGTCCAGGCTGCGTTCGGGATCGGCATTGAAAAGATGCGTCGTGCCAATGACAACCTTGTCGTATTCATCGCCAAGCTTCCGGTAGTGATCCACCGTCTTGCTCTTGTGGGGTATGATTGACAGGATAGTGGAGGCGGTGCGGGATAATTTGGGGTATTTGTCCTGTATGTAGCGGTTCAACAGGTCAGAAGCAATGATAACGCCGTCCGCGTCTCGCAGCAATTTATTGGCTGTTTCATCGTCCAGATCCTCTGCTGTCAATTGATTGGAATTGAAGGGAAGGTATACCTGGATGCCTTTTTTTCGGTATTGCTCAAAATCAGGGGCAGGGGCGGGGGACAATGCAAAGTTGGGGCCCCTGCCACCATCCCACTTGCAGGTTATGGTGCCATATACTTCGGCAAAGGCGGGAAGACCGCAGTCTTCGGTCACCCGCAGGAAATCCAGCAGCGCCTTATCGGCGTAATAAAATCCTGGTACTTTCCATCGGACTGAATCGATTGTCATTTATCAGTTTCCATACAGCTAGCAAAACTACTGGCATCTGGTTGCCAAACGAGCGTTTCCACCCCATCCGCCGAGGGTGGCGCTTTAAAACTCGTGATATCTATAGCGGGCACGTGGATTGCGGCTCACCAGGCGCGGCCAGGAAGGAGAACGCGCTGGATGAGACATTTTGCCAGAGCAGCTTTCACACGCCAGACGAACGGCCTGGCGGCTCGTCGCCGCTGGCTTTGCCCGGCTTGCCATTGGCTTTATCTGTTCCTGCCGCCGCCTGCGTCGCCGGCTCTTCGGTCACGGGCATTCCGTAGGCTAGGCGGACGGTATTTTCAATCTGACGGCAGACATCGGGATGTTCAAGCAGATACTTCTTGGCGTTCTCCCGGCCCTGGCCGATGCGTTCATCTTTAAAGGCATACCAGGCGCCGCTTTTCTCGACAAAATTCTGCTCCACCGCCAAATCCAAAATATCCCCGGCTTTCGACGCCCCTTCTCCGAACATGATGTCGAATTCGGCGGCCTTGAACGGCGGCGCCACCTTGTTTTTCACCACTTTGACCTTGGTGCGGTTGCCGACGGTATCCTGGCCTTCCTTGATCGAGTTGGTCTTGCGGATATCCAGGCGGATCGACGCATAGAATTTTAGGGCGTTGCCGCCGGTGGTGGTCTCCGGGTTGCCGAACATGACGCCAATTTTCATGCGGATCTGGTTGATGAAAATCAGAATGGTGTTGCTGCGGTTGATGACGCCCGTGAATTTGCGCATCGCCTGCGACATCAGCCGCGCCTGCAAACCGACGTGGGCGTCGCCGACGTTGCCGTCGATTTCAGCCTTGGGCACCAGGGCCGCCACCGAGTCGATAACGATGACATCGACGCCGCCGGAGCGGATGAGAATTTCGGCGATTTCCAAGGCCTGCTCGCCGAAATCCGGCTGTGAGACAAGAAGCTGGTCGATATTGACGCCGAGCCGCTCGGCATAACTGGTATCAAGGGCGTGCTCGGCGTCGATGAAGGCGGCGGCGCCACCAAGTTTCTGCGCTTCGGCGATGGCGTGCAGGGCCAGTGTTGTTTTACCGGAAGATTCCGGCCCGAATATCTGGGTGATGCGCCCGCGCGGATAACCGCCGACGCCCAGAGCCATATCCAGACTCAAAATACCGCTTGACAATATTGGCACCCGCTCAGTGACCTGGCTTCCCAGACGCATGATTGCGCCCTTGCCAAACTGGCGCTGAATCTGGCTGATGGCGTTTTCGACGCTGCTTGATCTATCTTTTGCCGCTTCGCCCATGGCATTCTCCTTATGGTAATTGGTAGTAAAATGACTCGCGCCTGTCTTCTACCATATTTTCACCAGTTGGCGCATCATTTCGCCTTTACCTGGCTGTAAATGTCAGCGTCACGCGCTCGACTCCGGAAAAAGGCAGGCGGTAGTTTGTAACGCGCGGCCCGTCCAGCCCCAGCCGGGTGATGATTTCTTGCGCCCGCGCCAGTTCCTCCGGCCATTTACGGCTTTTCATGCAGATGATTTGCACGCCTTGAGAAAGCCAGGGCTCAATCATGCCGAGAAAACCGGCGATGTCGGCGACGGCACGGCTGACGATATGACCGCATGGCATGGATTGGACGGCAATATCTTCCAGGCGACATTCATGGCAGGCAACATGCGGCAGGCGCAACGAGCGTATCACCTGCCGCAAAAACGCCGCCCGTTTCTGGCGCGGCTCGATCAGGTTGACAGCCAGTTCCGGCCTGGCCGCCGCCGCCACCAAGCCGGGGAAACCGGCGCCGCTGCCGACATCCATGAGCGAGGCGGAGGACAAGAGCGGCAAAGTAGCCAGGGAATCGAGGAAATGTTCAACGACTTCCACATCGCTGGCGTTTTTGGCAATCAGATTGGTTTTGGCCGACCATTTCTGCAGCAGCGCCATATAGTCGAGCAAACGGGTACGGGCGGCGGGATCAAGAGTGGCGCCGGGACTGACGCCAAGGTCAATCCCCAGCCGCGTCAAGCCGTCGTCAAGCAGGACGGCCAGATTTGCCATGTCGCTTTAGCTCCTGACCGTCACTGAATTGGCGTGACCGCTCAGGCCCTCCAGCCGCGCCAATCGCTGGATATGAGCGGCATCGTTTATCAGCGCCTGGCGGCTGTAGCTTATGATTGAACTTCTCTTGAGGAAAATATCGACGCCGAGAGCGGAAGCAAAACGCGCCGTACCCATGGTCGGCAGCACATGGTTGGGTCCGGCCAGATAATCGCCGGCAGCTTCCGGCGTGTAACCGCCCAAAAAAATTGCCCCGGCGTGGCGGATTTTCGGCAGCCACAGCCACGGATCTTCCAGCATCAATTCCAGATGCTCAATGGCTATTTTGTTGGCCAATTCAATGGCTTCGCCGATATTTTCGACAATTAAAATACATCCTCGTTCGGCCAGGGATTGTTCGGCGATTTCGCGCCGTGATAGGTTTTCAAGCTGCCGCGCCAGTTCGGCGGGCAGCGCCGCGGCGAGACTCTTTTCGGTGGTGATGACCACGGCCAGAGCCTGCGGATCGTGCTCGGCCTGGGCCAGCATGTCGGCGGCGACATGGGCGATCTTGGCACTGCCATCGGCGACAATCAGCACCTCGGAGGGCCCGGCGATCATGTCGATGCGGACACGGCCTGACACCTGGCGCTTGGCCTCGGCAACAAACTGATTGCCTGGTCCGACGATGACATCGACATTGGGTACTGTCTCCGTGCCGTAGGCCAGGGCGGCGATGGCCCAGGCCGAACCGAGCTTGTAAATTTCTTTGACGCCAATTTCCGCGGCCGCCACCAAGAGATGCGGGCTGACCTTGCCTTCGGCGTCCGGCGGCGTCACCATCACCAGGCGGGACACACCAGCAATCAGGGCCGGGATGCCATTCATCAGCACCGACGACACCAAGGGCGTTGAGCCACCCTTGCCGCCTGGCACATACAAGCCCGCCGAATCGACCGGGCGCACCAAGCGGCCGACGACCACGCCGTCGTCACGAGTCTGAATCCATGAATCCTCCATCTCCCGTTCATGGAAATCGCGGATACGGCGGCTGGCTAAAGCTAACGTCGCCCGGAAATCGTCATCCACCTGCTGGTAAGCTTCTTCGATTTCCGCCGGGCGGACGGCCAGAGTTTGCGCCGTTATCTTCGGGGCGTCGTATTGACGGCAGTAGGCGACCAGGGCTTCGTCGCCTCGCTCGCGCACAGCGGCAAGAATATCGGCGACCGCCCGCTGCGGCGAATTATCGCCCTCCTGAAAACGCGACAAAAGAGCGGCAACGGCGGCCTGACCTTCGTGACTGGCGAGAGAGAGAGGCGTAATCATGGTTAAATATTTTTCCCTTTATTAACGTGTTTTTGTATTGCCTCTAACGTCCCAGCGACTTTGCAAGGGAGGGGCTTCCACTGCCGCTCGGACGGGCGAAAAATTTCCAAATTTGCACAAACTTTCAGGCGAGTTACTGCCCCGCTTGCGCCAAGCCGCTCGTTACCTGCTGGCGTTTTTATTTGTTTATCATTCAATTCCATAAGATATTTTTCGTGCAATTTGTCCGATTTTAGTCATAAAACCCAATTTTCCAAAAAAAGAAGTTACCCGACCGTATTTTCGATAGGCAAAGTTAAACAAAAAATAGGGCATTCTCAATGCTTTGTTAACGGGTCTTCTTTTGATTATGTTTTTGAGCGAATAAAATTCTCTGTAAATCCATAGATAACCGTTCCGTAACTCTTCGGCTGTCATTTTTTGAGGCTGAAAAACCACATTTGAGGTGTTGTATTTATTTGGTTTAAAATCTATTATACGATTTTCGGAAAGTAATTGCTTGTATAACACAGTTCCGGGGTATGGCGTAAGAATATGAGCAGTCATAGTTTCTATTTTGTTCTTAACAAGCCAATTAAGTGTATGCTCAAAAACTGACGGCTCATCGTAATCAAAACCAAAAACCATACTTGCGTTTACCATAATTCCATTTTCGTGTAAAAATGCAATAAGTGCCTCATAATCTTTGACCTTGTTTTGTTTCTTGTCAACGGATAAAATCGAATTTTCATTAATAGTTTCAAAGCCAATAAACAAACTTTTACAACCAGATTTTGCAAATTCACGAATCAAATCCCTGTGATAAAAAATATTTGCAGAAACGGCAGCGTGCCAACTAAAACCCTTATTTTTAATGGTTTGTATAAATTGTTTTGTCCATTCAATATTGCCGATAAAATTATCGTCTATAAAAAGAATTTGCTTTGTCCCGAAATTTTCTATCTCTTTCAAAACTTCTTCGACAGGGCGATTTCTGAAAGGATTTGAAACATAATCACTGCTGTTGTAACAAAAATTGCATTTAAACGGACAACCACGAGAAGTAACTATTACATTGTGATACAAATATTTTCTACAATTAACAAAACTCCAATCGGGTAATGGGACATTTCTCAAGTCGGTAGTTTCATCATTTTGATAAATGCTATTCAGTTGACTTTTAGCAAAATCATTTAATAAATTGCCCCAAATTCCCTCTGCTTCGCCAATTACAACACTATCACAATTTTGCAACATTAAATCAGGATTTGCCGAAGCGTGAATGCCGCCAAAAACCACTTTTATTCCTTTTTCTCTGTAGTTTTTAGCAATTTCAAATGCTCTTTCGGAAGTATCTACATTTACAGTAATTCCTACTAAATCGGGGTTATCTGTCAATTCAATTTTTCCAATATTTTCATCTTCAATCCAAACAATATGCTCTTTCGGAGTGAGCGTGGCTATAGTAACAAGTGAAAGCGGTGGAGACAACAATCTTTTATATGTCGAATCCATTGGTCGCAGGCTCATTCTCGGAGAAATTAATTTGATATTCATTTTTCTCTAAAATTCTTGTTTTTTAGTCTAACGTTCATTTCGGTGTTTCATTGTCTGCTGTGCTATCCCCCGCTGACGCACAACGTGGTGGCGGCTTGGCGCAGGCGGGGCTTCCAGTGCCGCTCGGACGGGCGCAAAACTTGCAAATTTGCACAAACTTTCAGGCGAGCCACTGCCCCGCTTGCGCCAAACCGCTTGTTGGGCGCTGGCATTTGTCCGTTCTTCTTAATTTAATTCTTGTTTTAAGAGTTCGTATATTTCAATCCAATCTTTTTTGTAAAACTCGGTAGTTTCGTTGGCAAGTTGGGCATAGGTGTTTGAGGTATAATATTTGTCTGATGCCTCCATTTCATTTATTCCGTAATCAGTCATTAAG
The DNA here is from genome assembly GCA_031256095.1 of Desulfobulbaceae bacterium. Classification (GTDB taxonomy): domain Bacteria; phylum Desulfobacterota; class Desulfobulbia; order Desulfobulbales; family Desulfocapsaceae; genus UBA8130. Next base: position 71 of record JAIRRG010000018.1, on the reverse strand, counting down.
GCTTGCAAAACATTACTACCAATAATGTGAATATTCCTATTGATTATTGGTTTTGAAAGCGTTAGCGCTTG
>JAIRRG010000188.1 GCA_031256095.1 Desulfobulbaceae bacterium | reverse complement strand
GGTGGCGCCGATGATTACCAGATCCTTGCCGGAAATGGCCTCCGGAAAAGCGTGGTAGGTCTCGCCGTCGGCGAAGGTCTTTTTAATCACCGGCACCAGAGGCAAGCCGAGAAGGGCGGCGACTTTTCTGGCCAGCTCTTCCGAAGCGCCGGTGGCAATGAGAACGGTTTCCCTTTCATTGGCCATGACCTGCTCCTTTTTTCTACAGGCGGGCGACGATGGCGTCGCCCATGGCGGCGGTATTGACGGCCTGATTCGGGTCGCGGGCGATGTCCCTGGTATAAATGCCAGCATCAAGGGTTGCCGCCACCGCCTTGTCAATGGCGTCCGCCGCCTTCTCCAGGCCCAGGCTGTAACGCAGCATCATCGACGCCGACAAAATCTGGGCTAGAGGATTGGCTATGCCCAAACCGGCAATGTCCGGGGCTGAGCCACCCGCCGGTTCAAACAGGCCGAAATTATCGCCATTTAACGAGGCCGAAGCCAGCAAACCCATTGAACCGGTCAGCATCGCCGCCTCGTCGGAAAGAATATCGCCGAACATATTGCCGCACAAAAGCACGTCAAACTGATGCGGGTCGCGCACCAGTTGCATGGCGGCGTTATCGACATAGATATGATTCAATTGCACGTCGGGGAATTCCTTGTGCACCTCGAGCACCACCTGACGCCACAGCACCATGGTGGTCAGGACGTTGGCTTTATCGACGGAAGTCACCTTGTTGCGACGTTTTCTGGCGGCGGCAAAGGCCAGCCGGGCGATGCGGGCGATTTCGCGGCGGCTGTAATTCATGGTGTCAAAGGCGCGCTCATTGTCGCCCTGGCCGTCGCGGCCCTTCGGTTGGCCAAAGTAGATGTCGGAAGTCAGCTCGCGCATACAGAGGATGTCGAATCCCTCGCCGACAATATCAGGGCGCAACGGGCAGGCGGCGGTCAGCGATTTGAAGACCTTGGCCGGGCGCAGGTTGCAGAATAGGTCGAAATGTTTACGTAAAGGCAAAAGAGCGGCTCGTTCCGGTTGTTGGGTCGGCGGTAGATTTTCCCATTTCGGACCGCCAACCGATCCGAAGAGGATGGCGTCCGATTCCTCGCATAATTTCAGGGTCGCAGGCGGCAGCGCCTCGCCGTGCTGGTCAATGGCGGCGCCGCCGACAGCGGCCTCGCTTGTTGCCAGTTGAAAACCAAACTTCTTTTCGGCGGCGGCAAGCACCTTCAGCGCCTCCGCCATTACTTCCGGGCCGATGCCGTCACCGGCTAACACCGCGATCTTTTTCATGTTTTTCCTTTTGTTTTTTTACTTTTTCATTTTCACATCAACATTCCACGCATCACCACTTGGGAACCAAGCCCCGTGGCAATCCAGTTTTTTTGGGATTGTGCCCATGCCGCCGTCGGGCCAGTGAAGGCGACAACGCCCGATGGCCTTTGGCAGTGGCTTCTGTCCCTATTTTTATCTACTTTCTCTTGTTTTACCACGCTTGGGTCGTTGGCAAAGAAAAAACAACATTATGGCCAGGCCAGTGCAGCTGCTTCAGCCCTATAGGCAAGTTGTTGAGTGATTGGCGTCTCTTTTATATGGCGACAGCGTTGGGGTAATACTGTCACATCCAGCCAAAACCCTTATGCTTTCTTAACTTATGCTATTCGATGCACAACCTCCGCGTCGTTGTGGAGCAGCCGTGGAGAACTTGTCCGATAACGCCTTCTTACAATCAATCGAGGAAATCATACGATCAAATGCCGGGACTAAAACACCTAGGCCGAAAGAAATGGGCCAGCAAATCTTCGAAAAAATACATTGTTTTGGCGACATCGGCTCGAAACAGGAAAAATTGGAGCAGTGAGCTATCTTACATCCAGCCTCGCTCCAGATCGGGGGGATGCCTTTGCGGAAGTGGTCAAAGGAATCAACATGGCCAAGGAGCGGAGTCAGGGGTTAGAGAGGTGAAGCGGAACGCGAAACACCACGATTTCAGATGCGGTGAGGCTAGAAGCCGTTGCCGTACCGGAAAAACGGTCCAAGGAGTGGGGGAGGGAATATGTTTTGGAACGCGAAATCCTGGTGTACCTGTCTTGTCCTCAGTCTAGACTATGTTATGGTATGAACAATACGAACTACGCCTTTAGCTTCATTGGAAATTGAATGCTACAAAAGAGCCGATTATGCGTAAAACGAAAAAAGCCGCTGAAAAGCAAGAATCGCTGGAAAAACAGCTTTGGGGCGCGGCGGACAAGCTGCGTAAGAACATAGACGCTGCCGAATACAAGCATGTGGCGCTCGGCCTCATTTTTTTGAAATACATCTCCGATTCCTTCGAGGACTTGTTCGCCAGGCTCACGGAAGGCAAAGGCGAATTTGACGGGGCCGACCCGGAAGACCGGGACGAATACAAGGCTCAAAACGTCTTTTTTGTACCCAAGCCCGCCCGCTGGAGTTTCTTGCAGGCCCACGCCAAAAAACCGGAAATCGGCACATTGGTGGACGAGGCCATGGACGCCATTGAAAAGGACAACCCCTCGCTCAAAGGTGTGCTGCCCAAGGTGTACGCCCGGCAGAATCTTGACCCGGCAAGCCTTGGCGGCCTGATCGACCTTGTGGCCAACATCGCCCTGGGCGACGCCAAATCCCGCAGCGCGGACGTGCTGGGTCACGTGTTTGAGTATTTCCTGGGCGAGTTCGCCCTGGCCGAAGGCAAAAAGGGCGGCCAGTTCTACACGCCGCGTTGCATTGTCGAATTGCTCGTCGCCATGCTGGAACCTTACGCGGGCCGGGTTATGGATCCGTGCTGCGGCTCCGGGGGCATGTTCGTGCAGAGCGAAAAGTTCGTCACCGAGCACCAGGGCAAAATAAAAGACATCTCCATCTACGGACAGGAGAGCAACCAGACCACCTGGCGTCTGGCGAAAATGAACCTCGCCATTCGCGGCATCGACAGCTCGCTGGTCAAATGGAACAGCGAAGGCTCGTTTTTGAACGACGCCCTCAAAGACTACCGCGCCGACTACATCCTCGCCAATCCGCCCTTCAACGACAGCGACTGGAGCGGCGATCAGCTCAAAAATGACGCCCGCTGGCAATACGGCACGCCGCCCACGGGCAACGCCAACTTCGCCTGGCTCCAACACTTTGCCTTTCACCTCGCCCCCTCCGGGCAGGCCGGGATTGTGCTGGCCAAAGGCGCGCTGACCAGCAAGTCCAGCGGTGAAGGCGACATCCGCCGCCGCATGATCGAGGAAGGCAACCTGATTGACTGCATTGTCAATCTGCCCGCCAAGCTGTTTCTGAACACGCAGATTCCGGCCGCCCTGTGGTTTCTGGCCCGTAACCGCAACAACGGCAAATTCCGCAATCGTAGCGGGGAAATTCTGTTCATCGACGCCCGCAACCTGGGCACGCTCATCAACCGCCGCACCCGCGTTTTGACGGCGGACGACATTAAGACCGTGAGCGACACCTACCACAACTGGCGCAACCCGGATGGCAACTATGAAGATGCGAAAGGTTTTTGCGCCTCCGTGCCGCTCTCGCGTGTGAAAGAGCTGGACTTTGTGCTCACACCCGGCCGCTATGTGGGCCTGCCCGACGAAGAGGACGACTTCGACTTTGCCGAACGCTTCACCGCCCTGCAAAAGGAGTTCATGGCGCAGCTTGAGGAGGAGAAGCGGCTCAATGCCGCCATCCTGGAGAGCCTGGGGAAGGTGAAGGTATGAATCAGGGGAACTCGGAGATCATCATCTACCAGACCGAGGATGGGCGGACGCGCATTCAGTGCCGGTTTGACGCTGAAACCATCTGGCTGACGCAAGCACAGATTGCGGAGCTTTTTGAAACGACCCCCCAGAATGTCACGTTGCACCTGAAGGCAATTTATGGCGAGGCCGAATTGGTTGAGATGGCAACTTGTAAGGATTACTTACAAGTTCGAACCGAAGGAAAAAGAAGGGTTTCAAGAAATCTGAGCCACTACAGCTTGCCTGCCGTCCTGGCCGTTGGCTACCGGGTGCGCAGCCATCGCGGCACGCAGTTTCGTCAATGGGCCACAGCCCGGTTGCAGGAATATTTGCTGAAAGGCTTCACGATGGACGACGAGCGGCTCAAAAATCCGCCCGGCAAAGGGCACACGGATTATTTTGACGAGCTGCTGGAACGCATCCGTGACATTCGCTCCTCCGAGCGCCGTTTTTATCAGAAGGTGCTTGATATTTATGCGACCAGCGTGGACTACACGCCAGACTCCGCGCTTTCTGAAAAATTTTTCGCCACAGTGCAAAACAAGATGCATTGGGCAGCACATGGGCACACAGCCGCAGAGCTGATCGCCCTGCGCGCCGATGCCGAAAAACCGTTCATGGGGCTGCAAACCACGCGGCCAGGCGGCATTGTGCGCAAGGGTGATGCCGGCATCGCCAAGAATTATCTTGAGGAAGACGAACTTCGAGTACTCAATCGCATTGTCAATTTATATATTGAATACGCAGAGTTGCAGGCCTTGGAGCGGCGGCCGATGACCATGCGCGACTGGATTGTGAAACTTGATGAGTTCCTAAAAATTTCTGGCCGGAAAGTGCTTGAACATGCGGGCACGGTTTCAACCGAGGAGGCGCGGGTGAAGGCCGAGGCCGAATATGCGAAGTACCGCGCATTTCTCGACATGCAGCCTAAAGTCATTGATGCGGATTTCGACCGGAAAACCGAAGAGCTGAAAAAACTGCCGCGCCCCAGGAAGAAAGGCTAAGGGGGCATGAAATTCATGAAGTCAGCCGGGGGATACGGAGCTTCCACCTTGCAAAAGGGAGCCCTTCTCAGTTCTTGGGGAATTCGCTACACAGTGTGTAGCGAATCTTGGTTTGCGGCGATGATCGAACAGGAGAACCGCAAACTTCGCAGGGAAAACCTCCAGGGTTTGGAGAGCGAGGAATGACCGACATCATTAACTTCACCACTCTGCAAAAGGAGTGCATGGAGCAGCTTGAGGAGGAAAAGCGGCTGAACGCGGCGATTCTGGAGAGTTTGGAGAAGGTAAAGATATGACGGGATGGAAAGAATACCGCCTCAATGACTTAGGGGAGATACTTGATAGTCGCCGCATTCCCCTGAGCAGCCTGGAGCGTGCCAAAAGGCAGGGCCAATATCCCTATTATGGCGCTTCTGGCATTGTTGATTACATTGATGACTACATTTTTGACGGTGAACATGTTTTAATTTCAGAAGATGGTGAGAATCTTCTGTCCAGAAATACACCTATAGCATTCATTGTTTCTGATAAATTCTGGGTAAATAACCATGCTCATATTTTTAAAGGGAATGCACCGTTCATAAATCGCATAGTGATGCATTATTTGCAATCTTCAGATTTGAACGAGTTTATAACAGGCGCTGCGCAGCCTAAGTTAAGTCAACGTGCTCTTCTGTCTATCCCATTCTATTTGCCCGCAGAATCAATGGAACAAAAAGCTATCGCCACCGTCCTCAGCAGCCTTGACGACAAAATCGACCTTCTGCACCGCCAGAATGCCACGCTGGAAGCTATGGCTGAAGCGTTGTTCTCTCAGTTGTTTATTGCTGCAGAGCAGAAAAAGGAATTAGATGCTATTGTTAAATGGATTTCATTCAATCCAAAGCGTTCCATTGCCAATGGCCATATTGCCCCATATCTAGAAATGTCCAATGTCAATACAACGACATTTCATCCTTCTGATATTACATATAAAGAATTTTCCTCGGGGATGAAGTTCGTCAATTATGACACCCTGTTGGCAAGGATTACCCCTTGCTTGGAAAATGGCAAAACATGCTATGTAACTTTTCTTGAAAACGAACAAGTTGGCTGGGGTTCGACTGAGTATATTGTTATGCGGCCCAATACGTTGTTGCATCCATTTTTTGCATATTGCCTTGCCAAAACAGATGATTTCAGGGCCTATGCGGAAAACTGCCTGACGGGTTCCAGCGGAAGGCAGCGTGTGGATTCAGCGCATTTGAAACGATATGAAATAGTATCGCCGCCGCCGCAGTCTATTGAAGGATTTAATAGATTTGCGGCTTCAATCGTACCCAAACTGCATGATAATTTCATTCAAGCCTGTACTCTTGAAAAACTCCGCGATACCATCCTGCCCAAGCTCATGAGCGGGGAAGTGCGTGTCCAATATACGGGAAAATTCGTTGAGGCTACAATATGATATACCTCACGCAGGCTGAAGCGGACGCCTTACGCATGATGGAAAAATTCTATATAGGAAAAGAATACTTTTCCTTTCCTGATTTTGGCGGAAAAATTGCCGTACCCCTGTTTTCCCACGATAAAAAAGAGGAATTTTTTCTTGATGTTTCGCGCTTGCAGATCGCTCTCAAACACACCTTGCAAAATAGGGCGCGAAAAACGGTGGTTCTGGCGCGCCTTGACATCGGTGGCGCTCAGCATCGCAATCCTGATGGAGAAGAAGTGCCTTGCCCGCATCTCCACCTATATCGTGAAGGTTTTGACGACAAGTGGGCTTGCGAGCTGCCCGCAACCTTTTCACAGCCGGACGACATCTGGCGCACATTGGACGAATTCTTGCAATTTTGTCACATAGTCAAGAAACCAAACATTCGTAAGGGGCTTTTTACATGATCGCCGATATACAGAAGTTGATGGATGATTATGCCAAGTGGTTAAAAGATAAAACCCAGATTCGCCAGGTCAAAAACGAATGGGTGGAAATCACCACACCGCATCTTGATCGTCATAACGACTACTTGCAGATATATGCCAAAAAAGAGCGTGATGGATATACTCTCATGGATGATGGATACATCCTTCATGATCTGGAAATGTCAGGTTGCTCTTTAGAGAGTCCGAAGCGGCAGGAGATTTTGAATATGACCCTGGCTGGTTTTGGGGTGCAACGTATAAAAAACACGCTTCAGGTGGAAGCAACAACAAGTAATTTTTCTTTGAAAAAACACAATCTCATGCAAGCGATGCTTGCGGTTAACGATATGTTTTTCCTCTCAGCGCCGCATGTTTCCAGCTTTTTTTATGAAGATATTGTGAGGTGGCTTGATGTTTGCGAAATACGCTATACGCCGCGCGTGAAATTTTCAGGTAAAACCGGTTTTGACCATATGTTCGATTTTGTCGTCCCCAAATCAAGAATGCAGCCTGAACGTTTGTTGCAAGCAGTGAATACCCCTAAAAAAGATGCTGTGGAATCCGTCTTTTTTAAGTGGTTGGATACAAAAGACGTGCGCTCCCCTGACTCGCAATTGTTAGCGATTCTCAATGATACGGAAATTTCGGTGATTAAAACAGTTGAGGATGCTCTAAAAAATTATGATATTACGCCAGTGCGCTGGTCACGGCGAGACGAAGTTCGTGAAATGCTGGCGGCATAGAAGCATTACGAAAAAAAGAAAGCCGTCATGGTCAAAATGCCCGAATCCACCATTAAAAATCTCGCGCCGGAACTGTCGCTATTCGCCGAAATTTCAACCCTGATTGAACAGGCCAAAGCCACGGTTGTCGCCCAAGCCAATCACACGGCAACCATGCTGTATTGGAAAATTGGCAATGTAATCAATACGGCGGGTTTTACAGGAAAAACGCGCGGAATACGGCAAGCGGATTGTGTCGTCGTTAGCGACACAATTACAGGAAAAATTTGGCAGAACCTTTGAGGAAAAAAATTTGCGCCGTATGTTGCAGTTTGCTAAACAATTTCCAGGCGAGGAAATTGTCGGGCCACTGGCCCGACAATTAAGCTGGTCACATTTTTTGCTGCTCCTGCCGCTGAAAAGCCAAGAAGCCCAACTTTTCTATGCTCAGCGGCGGTTCCGTCTGCCAGCTTAAAAAGAGCCCAACCATGAGCAAGATAACCGAATCAGCCATTGAAGAGCTCGCGCTTGAACGCTTGCAGCAGCTTGGCTATTCCTATCTGTACGGCCTGGACATCGCCCCGGACGGTTCTTCTCCCCTGCGCGCCTCCCTGGAAAGCCCGCTCCTGGAATCCCGACTCCAGGCCGCCGTGGACCGCATCAATCCCGCCATCCCGCCCCAGGCCCGGCAGGACGCCGTGCGCCAAGTCCTGCGCCTGACCTCGCCGGGACTGCTCAGCACCAACGAAGCCTTCCACACCATGCTCACCCAGGGAGTGAACGTCAGCTATCAAAAAGAGGGCGCGCAGCGCGGCGATCTGATCTGGCTGGTGGATTTCAACACCCCGGACAACAACGAGTTTCTGGCCGTCAACCAGTTCACTGTGGTGGAAAAGAACGTGAACAAGCGGCCGGACATTGTGCTCTTTGTCAACGGCTTGCCTTTGGTGGTCATGGAACTGAAAAACGCGGCGGACGAGAAAGCCACCGTCAAAACCGCCTTCCAGCAGTTGCAGACCTACAAGGAATGTATCCCGTCCCTGTTGGCCTACAACGGCCTGCTGGTCATTTCCGACGGGCTCGAAGCCAGGGCCGGGTCGCTCACGGCGGGCTTCAATCGCTTTTCGGCCTGGAAGAGCGAGGACGGCACAAAGGAAGCCTCGCGCCTGAAGGGCCAGTTGGAAGTGCTCATCAAGGGCCTACTCAATCGGGCCACGCTGCTAGATGTCATCCGCTTCTTCACCGTGTTTGAGAAAACGAAGAAGGAAGACACAAGCGGGCAAATCACCATCAGCACAACCAAGAAGATCGCCGCCTATCACCAATACTACGCGGTGAACAAGGCCGTTCAGGCCGCCATCCTGGCCGCCGGACGCACGGACGAAAACAAGGGTAAGGGCGGCGTCATCTGGCATACGCAGGGCAGCGGCAAATCTCTTTCCATGGTCTTTTTCGCCGGGAAAATCGTGGTCCGCATGGATAACCCCACCCTGGTCATGCTGACAGACAGGAACGACCTGGACGACCAGCTTTTCGACACCTTCGCCGCGTCCAGTCAGTTGCTCCGGCAAGAGCCGAAACAGGCAGGGTCGTCCAGGAACTGAAAGAACTGCTCAAGGTGGCCTCCGGCGGCATTGTCTTTTCCACTATGCAGAAGTTCCAGCCGGAAAGCGGCAACGTGTTTCCAACGCTTTCGGAGAGGCGCAACATCATCGTCATCGCGGACGAGGCCCACCGCACCCAATACGGCTTTGACGCCAAGAACGTGGACGTGAAGGACGCCTCCGGCAACGTGGTCGGCAAAAGGACCGTTTACGGCTTCGCCAAGTACCTGCGCGACGCCCTGCCCAATGCGACCTATCTGGCCTTTACCGGCACGCCCATCGAAAAGGCCGACATCAACACCCCGGCGGTGTTCGGCGATTACATCGATATTTATGACGCGGCCCAGGCCGTGGAAGACGGGGCCACCGTGCCCATTTATTACGAGAGCCGTCTGGCGAAAATCGATCTGCCGGAGGAAGGCAAACGGCTCATCAAGGAACTGGACGGCGACCTGGAGGCCGAGGATTTTGACGTTGCGCAAAAGGCCAAGGGCAAACGCGCCCGGCTGGAAGCCCTTATCGGCAGCGCGCCGCGCATTGCAACCATCGCCAAGGATATCGTCACCCACTTTGAAGCGCGGCAAAAAGTTTGGTAATACCTACCCAAACCGGACCATGTTAAGGTTCGGTAATGAGAAGATGTCCTGCCTGCGAATATAGCCGTGGATGGCAATTATCCGATGGACGATATAAATGTCGTCGATGCG
>JAIRRG010000095.1 GCA_031256095.1 Desulfobulbaceae bacterium | reverse complement strand
CTGCGGCAGACCGCACTCATCGTCCTCATGGCCCAGATGGGCGGTTTCGTCCCGGCGCGGCAGGCGACAATTGGCCTCGTTGACCGTATCTTCACACGGGTCGGGGCGATGGATGATCTCAGGCGTGGCCAATCGACCTTCATGGTCGAAATGAGCGAAACCGCCAACATCCTGCACAACGCCACCGACCGCAGCCTGATCATTTTGGATGAAATCGGGCGCGGCACCTCGACCTACGACGGCCTGTCCATCGCCTGGGCCGTGGTCGAGGCATTGGCGGAAAAGAACGGCTTAGGGGTGAAAACGATGTTTGCCACCCATTACCATGAACTGACCGACCTGGCCGCCAGCGCCGAGCGCGTCAAAAATTTTTCCATCGCCGTGCGCGAATGGGAAAATTCGATTCTCTTTCTGCACAAACTGGTGCCCGGCGCCACCGGACGCAGCTACGGCATCCAGGTTGCGGCCCTGGCCGGGGTACCGGAAACGGTGGTCGCCCGCGCCAAGGAAATTCTCGCCGACATCGAAAAAAACGAATTTGATGATGATGGCCGCCCGGTGATTGGCAACTTGAAAAAATCGAAACGCAAAACCAATCCCAATCAGCTCGCCTTATTCACGCCGCCGTCCGACCCGCTGCGCGACTATTTGGGCGCTTTGGATGTCAACGAGGTATCGCCGAAAAAGGCGCTGGAAATTCTCTATGACCTAAAGAAATTCATCAACTGATTGCGCCTCTTTCTTTTGCCATGGCCTGGCTAATTGGTTATAGTCGGCTGGCATCACAGTACATAATCGCGGAAATACGGAAGAAGAAGTCCAAGACAATGAACCGGTTGCCCCAAAAACAATCAATATGACCTGCCGCTCCGCCTTCTCGGGCTGTTTTGCTTTTCTGCCGCCCCTCGTCCTTATTTTGCTGATTTTTTTTCCACCGCTCACCGCTTTTGCCGAAGGCGGCGACGAAGGCCACACCCCGGCCAAGGACGAAGTGGAATCACGCTACGACCAGGGTAAATTCTATTTCAACCAGTTACAGAATAACTCCTCTCTGGCCGCAAACCGCGATAATTGGCTGAAATGTATAAATATATTTGAAAATATCTACCGAGAAAATCCCAGCCACAACCTGGCTCCGGCCAGCCTGTACATGATCTGCCGGGCGCGCTTGCAGATGTTCGACCGTTTTCAAAAAAACTCTGACCTTGACGAGGCGATTGTTCAACTGCAAAACTTGGTCAAGGTTTTTCCGAACAGCACTCTGGCCGATGATGCCCTGTTCGCTCTCGGGAAGTTGTATCTCGACAACAAAAACGACCGGCAACAGGCCGTCCGCTATTTCAGCCGGGTGATCAACGAATACCCGAACGGCGACATGTATACGCTGGCTGCCCAGACATTGCGGCAACTCTCGCAACAGTTCGGCATCACCCTGCCTGACGCCATGCTCGGCAGCGCCCCAGAGAAGTTGAATACCATCTTCCCAGCCAAATTTTGGTCGTCGCCGCAGTATGGCCGCATCGTTGTCGGCGCTTCCGGCCCGGTCACCTACAAGGCTGGCATACTAGAAAAAAAATCCGGAGTATCCCGCCTGTACATTGACTTTACCGATTCCTACACCGCCCCCACCGACCGCGGTAGGGTCACGGCCACAGACAATGCCCTCTTGCACGCCATTACCACCGAGCAAAAAACCGGCGACAGTGTACGAATAGTGGTGGAAGCAGCCGATATGGAAGACTACCAAATCTACAGTTTGCCCGACCCATTCAGGGTTATTGTTGATGTCAGAGGAAAAGAAAAGAAGGCGGATTCGCTGAGTAAAAGCGTGCCGAAACCGCCTCCCGCCCGTATTGACGAAGCCCTCGTCAAACACGAGGCGACAGCCCCGGCGGCAACACAAACACCGGCCTCCAGCCCAGCCTCGAAGCAGCGGTCGGTGACCGTCATGGAAAAGGGCAAAAAGAAAGCGGAGACGACGGCCACGGAAAGACCGGCGGTAGCGACAACACCGCCACCAACACCATCGACGCCGACGCGACCATCGATGGAAGCGGTGACGATACCACCAGCAACGCCATTACCAACGCCACTGTCGGCACCAACACCGGCGGAAACGGTAACAACACTGCCAGCGACGCCATTACCAACGCCACCGTCGACGCCACCGCCAACGGAAGCGACAACGACAGCACCGCAAGAAGCGCCCAGCATCGCCGCAACCGCGCCGCCCATGCCGAAACGGCCATCGCTGGCCCAGCAGTTGAGCCTGGGTGTGAAAAAGATCGTCCTTGATCCTGGTCACGGCGGCAAAGATCCTGGGGCCATGGCCGGTAGTTTGCAAGAAAAGGATGTGGTGCTGGCAGTGGCCAAACGCCTGAAACCGGTCCTGGAAAAAGAACTGGGCTGCCAGGTGGTGCTGACCCGCGAGGGCGATCGTTTTCTCGGTTTGGAAGAACGCACCGCCTTCGCCAACACCGAGGGCGCCGACCTTTTCCTGTCGCTGCATTTGAACGCCCACTCTTCAAGCCAGGCGCACGGTTTTGAAACCTACTATTTGAACCTGACCACCAATCCGGAAGCGATGCGGGTGGCGGCCCAGGAAAACGCCACATCGACACACCAGCTCAGTGATTTGCAAGACATCTTGTCGAACATCATGAAAAATTCGAAGATTGCCGAATCGTCGCGTCTGGCCCGGCTGGTTAACGACGCCGTGGCCCACGGCGCATCGGCGGCGGAGGGTGACAAAATGAAAAAACATGGCGTCAAACAGGCGCCATTTTACGTGCTGATTGGCGCCCAGATGCCGGCAATTCTTCTCGAAATGGCCTTCATCAGCAATCCCGATGACGCCAAACACATCACTTCGGACGACTATGTGGCCGATATGGCCAAACATATCGCCCAGGGCATCCTATCTTATACAAATACCAATACGGCCCGGCTGAAACGGTGAAAACAGCTAACGTCCCGAATTACTTCAAAGGAAGAGTGAATTTGCCAAAATCATGCGATAATTGCATGTCTGCCCCTGAATTTCTCCACGCAAAATGATCTCTCAACAAGTTTCCTTCCAACCCACCGCCGCTGACTTAGTGCACGTCTACCGATGCCAGTCTTGGCACTCGGCCATGAGATTGAAGACGCTACTGATACGGATGGGAGTTACAACCTTGGCAGGTGCTATAGGATTTTTTATCGCTTGGGGTGCGAACCACGATAGCTTTGCCATTCTTCTCGCCATGTTCGCGCGAAGGGAGTTGTGGATTGCCTGGCTCTTGTCGATGGTTTTTGTAACTATTTTATTACCCATCATTAATCAGGCGATTATGCCAATATATGCCCGACGTTTCTTTAAGCAAATGAAGAGCTTTCACGCGCCGCTTCATGTGTCTTGGAGTGGCGGAAATTATATCGTTGAATCGGGAGATAGTCGCGCCGTCATCCCGTTTGCCAACTTTCACTATTGGCGGGAGTGCAGGCGGGCTTTTCTTCTCTACCAATCCGATCGGCTATTCAATTTCGTCATGAAACGCGCTTTCGCCTCTGAGGATCAACTGGCATCTCTCCGCGCCGAACTGAAATCATATAGCGTACACGACGTTAGCAAGCGTCGCCCAGATTGTTGGCACCTTATATAATTGCCCGCGACACGCCCGACGCTGGCCCTTGGCGTCAACGCTGCCAGCAAGCGCTTGACAGCCCGCCAGGCAAGGCATATGTTCTCGACCAGCAAATTGCCGGACGGCCTGATGGTCAGGCTGTCCTTTTAACCCGAGGTGAATGCCATGCCTGTTTATGAGTACGAATGCGAGTCATGTAAAAAGGTTATTGAGGCGCAGCAGCGGATGAGCGACGCGCCTTTAGCCGTCTGTCAAGCCTGCGGCGGCCATCTGAAAAAGCTGGTGTCCGTCAGCTCCTTTCAATTAAAAGGCAGTGGCTGGTGTGCTGACGGCTATTCCACCCGCGCTTCCAGCGCCGACGAATCCACCAGCGCCCTTTCCTGTCCTTCCGGCGGCTGTTGCGCCAGTTGCCCGGCCAACGCCTCGTGAGCCAGCTCCTCTGCGCTGCTAACAATGAACGAACGCGGGCGACGTTTTTGCCACCCCAAGGAAAATCACCCAAAAAAATGGCGCAACGCCGTTGCCGACGCTACGCCCTATATGGTGCCGGTCAAGCTGGCCACTAGTAAAATTCGTAGGGCCACAGAAACCGTATTCCGCCTCACTCCAGTTGTTCGCTCTCCCCCATGAAATGTGGGGAATTTTTTACCCAGGTGCAAAGGAGTATGATGGGAAAAAACGAGGCTGGAATCTGGTAACCTTTGGTAACCTTTTCCAGCCTCGTTTGTGGTGTAAGTGGTCGGGATGAGAGGATTCGAACCTCCGACTCCAGCGTCCCGAACGCTGTGCTCTACCAGACTGAGCCACATCCCGAAAAAGACGCGATAAAGATGGCGGGCTATTTAGCACTCTCGCCGCGAAAAGTCCACAAAAGAATGAGGCCCTCAGCCGTTTCCCAGACAGCTAACCGCCTTGCTCCAGGCGTGGGCCTTACTCCAACCGAGTTTTTCAAGAAACAGGCGGTCGATCTTGTTCAGATTGCCATGGCCGGCGCGGCGGATGAATTGGTCAAGTTGGCCGGGCCCGCCATTGTACATGGCGTAAACGGCAGCCTCCACCATATCGTTGCCGGCCGGTAGCCGCCCTTTCTTTTTTTGTACCTGGCGCAGATAGAGGGCGGTGATTTCCGCCCCCGCCGCCGCGTTGTAGGGCATGTCCCAGCGCAGGCGCTCTTGGTCGTAGAGGCCGCGCCACACCCGCTCGTTGACCTGCATCAGGCCGACCGAGGTATTGTTGCTTGATAAAACAAAAGTCATGCGGCCATTTTTCGGGATGAACTGACGGAAACAGCTTTCCTGCCAAGCCACAGCGGCGAGAAAATCCGATGGATTGGCCAATGAGTTGAAATCAGACTGCTTTTTCGCAGTAGCATCGAGGATGGCCAGCATTTTTTTCAGATAAGCCGCGGCATCATCCGGCGGCGTTTTCCAAGCCAGGACATTGTCGCCCCGCCAAGGTTCGGGAACGGCGGCAGCTACGGCGGCCGGACAAAGAGAATCGACCAGACCAAGCAGCACATGCCGGGAACGGGGCCACCAACCGCTCTGGCTGTTTGGCGGCGTGTCATTTTCAACACCTGGCCGCGCCGGTGATTCAACCGGTGGTTTGGCGAGCGGTTGCTCTGGCGGTTCCGTTGGTAATTTCGTCGGCGGTGGCGCTGGCGGCTCCGGCAGGGGCGCGGGAATATCAGATTCTTGCCCCTCTGGCGGCATGACGGCCGTGGGAGGAGGAGTCTGACTTTCTTCCTTCGTCCCAGCTTCCAGCCGCGGCGCACCGACAGCGGGCGCCGCTTGCTCCGGCGGCGGATTGCCTTCGATGATTTCCTGTGGCGGCGGCTTAGTTGGCGCTTCCGTGGGCGACGGCGCTGGCGGCACCGCTGGCGGCTCCGTTGGTGGTTGCGTTGCTTGCCCTTCATGCGGCGGCGTCACCGGCGAGGCATCTTGTGGAACGGAGGCTTCCGGGATAGGTACTTTCTCATCCATTTCGTCTTTCGGGCGCGCCCCGTTGGTGTCGGGCGTAGCCTTTTCTTTTGGCAGATCACCTTCGATGAAATTGTTGTCCGGCGGCAAGGTGGTCGCCGGCACAGTCGCCGCCGGTTGTGGCTGCGTCTTTGGCAAGGTCATGAGATCGCGGAGAAAAGGTTGGACGTCTCCGGAATAAATCAGCTTCTTGCCGCCGAGCATCTGCGCCAGGTTAACCAAACCCCGCTCGCTGATTTC
>JAIRRG010000094.1 GCA_031256095.1 Desulfobulbaceae bacterium | reverse complement strand
AGCGGGATCGCGCCCTGGTGACGGCCATTGCCGGCACGACCCGCGACACCATCGAGGAGTATTTCGACCTGAACGGGTTACCGGTGCGCTGCATTGATACGGCGGGCATCCGCCACAGTACCGATGCCGTCGAAGAGCAGGGTATTGCCCGCGCCAGCGCTGCCATCAGCCAGGCCGACCTGCTACTGTTTGTTCATGACGCCACCCGCCCCTGGAGTGAGGCCGAAGAAGAACTGCTGGCCGGTATCAGCGGCAAACCGTTTCTTTTTCTCGTCAATAAAATTGATGCTGCTCCCGATGCCGAGCAATTTCCGCCGCCGCGCATCCCGCCGTTGTTTATCTCCGCTGTCACCGGCGCCGGTTTGGATGTCCTGCGCCAGGCGATGTTCGCCAAACTGACCGATGGCATGAGCCAATGGGAGGAAAACGCCTGCGCCCCGAACCTGCGTCAGTCCGAGGCGCTACGCCAAGCCTGCGAGGCTGTCCGCGCCGCTATGGCGACCCTGTCCCTGCGCGCTCCCGACCTGCTGGCCGTTGACCTGCGCCAATGTCTTGACGCCTTAAATGACATCATCGGTCTCACCACCAGCGAAGACATCCTCGACGCCGTATTCAGCCGCTTCTGTCTTGGCAAATGATCGCCAGGTCGCTGACCGGTGCCAACCACAAACGGCTGCTTGCCGCATTGCTCACCGCTGATGGCGCGCCACCGCGGCCCAGCGCATGACCAATACCGAAGAACAATGTCTGCAAGACAACAATTCGCGGATGCGCTTATACTGGATATGAGCTAGAAAGAGGCCACTGTCGGCTTGCCGGGGCGGGACAATGTTTTTTTATGGAACGATTATGGGAATTGGTGAAACATGAGGGGAAAATCTCCATACCTATAAGCGAATGGGACTTGCCGATTAATCATGCGCTATGTGGACTGTGAGGACATTTCTATGAGTCTTCGATTCGACCGGTTGCTTTCGTTGTTGAGTGCTGGAACGCTCTTGCTGGTTTCGCCGGGCGGTCATGCGGCCAGCTTCGACCACCTCACGACCGCTTCGGTTGCGGAGAAGACAATCTGGGCTAACTACAAACTGTCGGAACTGGATGAAAAACTTGCGGATGCCTGGGCAAATGTTTCGGGCATCGGCAATGACCCTGTCACCAGGAAATCATCCGAATTACAATGGTTGAAACTTCGTGATGCCTGTGGCGCGGATGCTTCGTGCCTGAGCGCGCGTTACCATGAGCGGTTGGCTGCGCTGGTCAACGCCCAGTTTCCAGTGGCTGCGGATCAGGCAGGCAACCACTTGGAAGCATTGACGCCGCAAGACGAATTCATTGATGTCGATCCCATGGGATGCACAGCCAACGAACAATTCCGCGTTCAACTCCACACACCCGCTGATGCTCCCGCGGAAATGCAGATCGATTATGCGGGGGAGCATCCGTTCGGCTATCGCCTGACGTTGCCGGATACCGGACCGAAAACAGATACCGGATCAGACGCAGATACCAAACCAGATACCGGACCCGTCACAGTCACACTATGGCCACGGGTGTTGCGGCTCGCTGGCGACAATGACACCATTTGGGTAGGTGCCGTGTACGAGGTCTTGGCCAGCTACTCGGGTGGCGGCGGCAGGTTATCGGAATTGCGACTGTTCAGGGTAAGCCGGGACGAAGCCGCGTCTTCTCAAGTTCGCGAAGTGTTGTCTGTTCCCATTCATGAATCGCTGTCAATTCGCGCCTGTTTTTCTGAGCAAGATGAGCGCCGGCGGCGCGGCAACTGTCGCGATGAGTACAATTTCAAGGCAACGCTCGGCTTGGATCGAACCGTCAAGTCGGGCTTGCCGCGCCTTGTCTACCAGACACGCGCCACAGGTTTTTCACGTAATAAGGATACACGCTGCACCTACAAGCGTATCTTCCACTTCAAGACCAGCTCTGGCGTCTACATGCCAGACCGACCACTTCCGAATTGCGACGAGTACACCAATCCCTGAGCCTGGATTGTCCGGCGAGCGCATTCATGGCGGCGTAAAGGAGAGAGCAAGAGGGCGACTATTAGCCATTTATTCGGTTAGGCAATGGTATTTGATAAGCGCGTGAACAGTGTGAAAGAACGCAAGCCTTTTCATCACAAGCCGTCTCTCTTTACCAGGCTGAAGCGAAAGCTGATAGCCATGCGGCCGATTGTTGTCGGCCTTGCCGCCGTGGCGATAATCTTTGCGGCGGGTACCGCCGCTTACATGCTAGTCGAAGGCTGGTCCCTCTTCGACAGTATGTACATGATGATTATCACCCTCGCCACCGTCGGCTACAATGAAGTGCACCCGTTGAGCAGGCCGGGCGAGGTGATAACAGCTTTGATTATTCTTTTCGGAGTGGGCTCATTCTTCTATCTGACCGGCGCCTTTGTACAACTGGTCATGGAGGGGCACCTGCAAAATTTATTTGGGAGGCGCTTCATGCAGCGGACCATCGACAACATGCGAGGGCACGTTATTGTCTGCGGATTCGGGCGAATCGGCTCGGTGGTGGCGCGGGAGATCATCACCGAAGGGTACGATGTGGTGGTGGTGGAGCGCTCCCACGAGCTTATCGAAGAGTTGAAACATCGGGATATCTCTTACGTGGCGGGTGATGCCACAAAAGACGAGATGCTTGAGGCGGCGGGTCTGTGCCGCGCCAGATCGTTGGTAACGACCTTGAGCGATGATGCCGCCAATGTTTACGTCACCCTGACCGCCAGGCAGCTTAACCCTGCCATTTATATAGTGGCCCGCTCCGATTCTCCCGATCACTCCCAGCGCTTAAACCGCGCCGGGGCCAATCTGGTGCTTTTCCCGCATCTCTACGGCGGCATGCGTATGGCTCAAGCGGTGCTTCGGCCCACTGTCCTCGGTTTTATGGACTTGGCCATGCGCGGCGATATCGAAGATCTCCAGATGGAAGAGATGATTGTTTCCCCGCAGTCGCCTGTGGCCGGCAAGGACCTGGTCGAATCACAGCTTCGACAACGTTTCAACGTCATTGTCATTGGCATCAAAAAAGCGGACGGAAAACTCCTGTTCAATCCCAAGGCCGATGCTCTGCTCGAGGCTGGAGACACCTTGATATTGGTGGGCGGGAGACAAAACATGGTGGAGATGCGGGCCGCCTTGACCTAGTCAGGTCCTGGAAATTTATCTATAAAGAGTCCTACCTGGCTGGTCGGTTTTCGGAAAGCCCCGGCGTGAAAAACCAGAAGGCGGTGTCGCCGTAGCGCCGTTTATCCTGGCAAACGTAGTTGCCATATCGCGCCGTCAGGCGGCAGTTGTGGCGCTCTTCGGCGACGATCAGTTCAGCCGGCATTCCCTGACCAAGCAATGTGAGTGTTGCCTCGGCCAGGCCCTGATCGTAGGGTGGGTCAAGAAAAATGACGTGGAAGAAGTGGCCGGTGATTTCTTTGGGCAGGCCGCGCCGCAGGCCATGGCGTATTAGCTTGGCCTGTTGCGGTGTAAAACCGCAGGCGCGGATATTGGCGGCGATAAGCGCCAGTGCCTCCTTGCCGTGATCGACGAAAATGGCCTCTTTGGCGCCACGGCTCAGCGCCTCAAGCCCCAATGAGCCGGCGCCCGCGAACAGGTCGAGGATGACGGCGTCTGGCAGTCGTGAGATAATGATGCTGAACAGCGCTTCCTTGGCCCGGTCAGCGGTCGGGCGGATACTGAACCCGGCTGGCGCGGCCAAACGCCGCCCCTTGGCGGAACCGGCAATGATACGCATGGAGTTGGGGCGATAAAAACCGCCGGCCAATCAAGGCTGGCGGTTCAGGACAGGGATGGAAAAAATTTCACGCCAAGACAGCCAGCGCCGTTTGCCCGGCCTTGACCTTGCCGCGTCCCGGAAAGACCGTGACATGGCTGTCAGCGGGCACATAGACATCGACGCGGGAACCGAAGCGGATCAGGCCGAACCGCTGGCCTGCCGTCACTTCGTCGCCCGATTGTAGCCAGCAGACGATGCGCCGGGCAATCAAGCCGGCGATCTGGGTCATCACCACCTTTTGGCCTGAAGCCAGGCGCAGCACGGTGGCGCAGGATTCGTTTTCCAGGGCCGCCTTTTTATCGTCGGCGGCGAAAAACATTCCCGGTTTGTATACGACTTTTTCGACGCTGCCGGCGCAGGCCGCGCGGTTGACATGGACATTAAAGACGTTCATGAACACCGAAATTCGAATCGTCTTGCCGCTGACAAAGGGGCATTGATCGAACTGTTCAACCCCTATCACCCGGCCATCGGCTGGCGAAAGGATGGTTTTGCCATCATCAACCAGGACGACACGCTCCGGGTCGCGGAAAAAATAAACGACGAAGAGCGTGACCAGGGTGAAGACCAGGGCTGTCCAGCGGCAGCCGAGCAGGGCGGCGATCAGCGCTGGCAGGGCGGCGACGGCGATGAAAGGATAACCTTCTTTGGCGACAGGAATTTTCGGGGTTAGCATGAAGGTCTCCGAACTATTTTTTCGAACCGCGGGCCATGGCAATTATGCCGGTGCGGACGAGCTCCTGGATGCCAAAAGGCCGCAGAATATCAATTACCGCCTGAATTTTTGAAGCCGATCCGGTGATTTCCAGGGCGTAACTGCGGGTGGCGACATCGACCACCTTGCCGCGAAAAATATCAACGATCCTCAGCACCTCGGCGCGGGTATTGGCGTTGGCATTGACACGCACCAAGACCATCTCGCGCTCGACGTATTCCTGCTCGCTAATGTCGGTGACTTTCAAAACGTCGATTAGCTTGTTCAATTGCTTGGTGATCTGCTCGATGATTGGCGGGTCGCCATTGGATACAAGAGTAAGACAGGAAATCTCCGGGTCCATGGTGACGGCCACACACAGGCTTTCGATGTTGTAGCCACGGCCACTGAACAGCCCGGTCACCCGCGACAGTACGCCGGGTTTATTGCGCAACAGAACGGAAATGGTGTGTTTCATAACAAATCCATAAAGTGATATTATTGCTGTGCCCTTGCCCTTTGCGACCGGATTTTACACAAGAAGCATTTCGGTGGTCGATTTGCCCGCTGGGATCATCGGGTAAACGCCTTCCTCGCGCTCGACAACGAAATCCATCAGCACCAGATTGTCGGTGGCCAGCGCCTCTTTGATCACCGGCTCAACTTCGCTTCTTTTGGTCGCCCTCAGGCCGACCGCGCCGTAGGCTTTGGCCAATTGGACAAAATCGGGTGCCACTTCCATCGGCGTCGACGAGTAGCGCCGATTATAAAACAGTTCCTGCCACTGGCGCACCATGCCGAGATAGCGGTTATTCAGGATCGCCACCTTGACCCGGCAGCCCTGTTGCTGGGCCGTGGCCAGCTCTTGAATGTTCATTTGGATCGAGCCGTCGCCAGCAATGTCGATGACCAGCTTGCCAGGATTGGCCATCTGGGCGCCGATGGCCGCCGGCAGGCCAAAACCCATGGTGCCGAGGCCGCCGGAGCTGACGAAATGCCTGGGATGGTTGAAACGGTAAAATTGCGCTGTCCACATCTGGTTTTGACCGACCTCGGTGGTGATAATGGCGTTGCCGCCTGTCAGTTTTTCCAAAACCTGGACAACATACTGTGGCTTGATAATGGTGCGGTCGTCCTTGTAGGTCAGCGGATGCGACAGTTGCCAGTCGCGGATGGTCTTAATAAGCCAGGCTTCGACCGATGCCGCCTGCTCCCGCCAGTCGATGTTTTGCTCTTCCTGGTCGAGCCAGGCATTCATCGCCGTCAAGGCCATCTTGCAGTCGGCGACGATCGGCGTATCGACGCGGACGTTTTTGCTGATCGAGGTTGGATCAATGTCGATATGAATAACGTTCGCTTCCTTGGCAAAGGAGTCTAGGCGACCGGTGATGCGGTCGGCGAAACGGGTGCCGATGGCAATGATGACGTCGGCATTGGCCATGGCCATATTGGCGGCGTAGGTGCCATGCATTCCCAACATGCCCAGCGATAGCGGGTTCATGCCGGGGAAGGCGCCCAGACCCATCAGGGTCATGGTCACCGGCAAATGCAGGCGCTCGGCCAACTGCACCAGATCCTCGCTGGCGTCGCTTGAAATGACGCCGCCACCGGCGCAGATCACCGGTCTCTTCGCCTTCAATATCTGTTTGCAGGCCTTGGCAATCTGGCCGCGATGCGGTTCGTAGTGCGGCTGATAGCTTTTCATCTGCACCGGCGTCCGTTCCGGATAATTGAGAATTGCCGTCTGCAAATCTTTCGGGATGTCAACCAGCACCGGGCCGGGACGGCCACTAGCGGCAATATGAAAGGCCTCGCGCAAGGTCGGCACCAGATCGTCGCGGCTGGTGACCAGATAGTTATGCTTTGTACAGGGCCGCGTGATGCCAACAATATCCACCTCCTGAAAGGCGTCGTTGCCAATCAGGTTGCGGGAAACCTGGCCGGTAATAACCACCAATGGGATCGAGTCGGCGTGGGCGGTGGCAATGCCGGTGACGCCGTTGGTTGCGCCTGGCCCGGAGGTGAGCAGGGCAACACCAACCTTGCCGGTGGTGCGGGCGAAACCATCGGCGGCGTGGATCGCTCCTTGCTCGTGCCGGACCAGCACGTTTTTGATCGGCGCGTCCATGAGGGCGTCATACAGGTCAAGCACGGCGCCGCCGGGATAACCAAAAATGGTGGAAACCTCCTCTTCGAGAAGGCATTTGACAACCGCCTGAGAGCCATTCATCTTTGCCATGGGATTTCTCGCCGCCAAAAGTGGTAAGTGCGAGGCGCTGGCGTTGCCACTTCGAGGCCATACCGCGCCGGAAACAAGGTGGAACGTACCGTCCAGGGATATTTCTGTCAAGTCCGGGACTTTTCAAGCCATATTGAGGCAAGACGAGGCGAGGGGCGAAGATGGAAACCGAGTTCCCATTTGTTTCAGCCTACTTAATTCAGCTTGCGGCCAGTCTCGTACATGGTGACATAGATTTCCGGCAGCTTTTCTGCCCGGATGGTGGTGGTTAGCCAGGCCAGATCATAACCGACGCGAAAAAAGCGGACGTTGACGGCGCCGGGCAATAAGTCCAGTATGGCGTAGCTGGCCGCCGGGTTGCCGTCAAACATGCGGCCAACCGAGCCGGGATTGATAAAATGACAGCCACCGATGATCTTCCAGAACGGCGTGTGCGAGTGGCCGCAGACAATGACAGCGTAGGGATGGGCCTGGGCCAGCGCCTTGAAGCGTTTGCCGGCCGTATCGTCGAACAGAAATTCATCCGGATCGTCGGGGCTACCGTGGCAGACGAGCATGGCTGTCCGCCTGACAGCTTTCCTATTTTCTAAGAAAACGCCGTCTGGCAGCGGCAAAACGGCGCTTTCGGCAAAAGATTGCAGCAGGGCGGCGTTCTCGACACTGAGGCTTTTGGCGGTGGATTCGTACATCTGGCGCTTGTCGGGATGGCGCGGTTTTTTCAGGTTCTTGCCGCGCAAAAGTTTCAGGACGCCGCGGTCGGTGTTGCCGAGGATGGAGAGGGTCTGTCTCTGCCGCAGCCAATCCATGGTTTCATTGGCAAAGGGAGCGTAGACGACGCTGTCGCCACAGTTGACTATCGTGGCCATCGCCTCGCCGCCGCCATGGTTGGCAGCATGGGCGGCGACGGCGGTTAAGGCCGGAAAATTGCCGTGGATATCGGCAATGAGCAAAATGCGCATTGAC
>JAIRRG010000003.1 GCA_031256095.1 Desulfobulbaceae bacterium | reverse complement strand
GGACCGAGTCGCCGGCCATCTACTCGGAGACGGCGGCTGGCTTGAACAAAGTTGTCAACAACGCCCCGTTAGCGACCACAGGCGATAGCAGCGACGGCATTGAGGCGAAAACCACTAACAGCGGCCCCATCTCCGTGACCAACAACGCTCAGATCGATACAGTGGGAAGCACCGCCACCGATGGCAGCAAAGGCATTATGGCGACCAGCGACACCGGCATCATTGAGGTCACCAACACCGGCAAGATCGCAACCACTGGCCCTGCCGACGCGGCTGGCATTAAGGCGGTAACTGGCGGCGACGGCACGATTACCGTCACCAACAGTGCGCCGCTGATCGAGACAAAGGGCGACAGCAGCGACGGCATTGTCGCGACAAGTGATTCCGGCACCACCATCACCAACAACGGCCCGGTGACGACGCATGGCGCCGATTCCGAGGCCATTGACTCAACGACGGCGGCTGGCAATAACACCGTCACCAACACCAGCACCTTAACGACCTTGGGCGATAACAGCGACGGCATTGTCACCGTGTCGACGAGCGGCAAGATTGACGTTGCCAACTCCGGCGATGTAACGACCACGGGCGTCGGCAGCAACGGCATCGAGGCGACGACGGCGATTGGCGCTGTGAAAATTGATAACAGCGCCGCGGTCACTTCTGAGCAGGCGGTTGGCGTCCTGGCGACGGCGACCGGCGCCGCCGGGGCCTTCGAGCTTGACAATCAGACCACGGGCAGCATTTCTGGCGGTACCGCCGGTGTTGCCATTAGCGGCGATTTCGCCACGGCCCAGATCAACAACGCCGGCATTATCGGCGCCGCCAATGATCTGGCGATTGATTCGACCAAGCTGGGCCCCGCCGGGCTGACCATCGACAACAGCGGCACCATTACCGGCGTCGTCACCCTGGGCAATGGCGTCAATACCATGGATAACGCCGGCACCTGGAATCTGCAAAATTACAGTTCGACCGCGACGGCAACGCCGGGTGTGGCGGTGGCCGATTTCGGCAATTCCGGCCAAAACGTCATCAATAACAGCGGCACCATCAACCTGATTGGCGCCCCTGGGGTGGCGGCGGATCCGGCCAGTGTATACGTGCCGCTCAAAGACGGCACCGTCGTCAACGCCCAAGTCAGCAACCAGTATAACGCCCCGGCACCCGCTGGCCCAGTACAAGGGCAGATCATGGGCGTGCAAACCTTTAACAGCAACCCCGGCGGCGTCATTGACCTGACCGACGGCGGCAAATACACGGTGCCTGGCAATGTCCTGGTCATCTCCGGCGGTCATACCGCTGGCGTCGATGGCGGCGGCGTCTTTGTCGCCAACGGCGGCTCTCTGGTGGTCAACACCGTGCTTAACGATGCCGGCGCCAATTCGCGGTCGGATGTGCTGGTGGTTGACTCGACCCAGCTTGGCCAAGCTGGCCCCGACTTGATCACGGTGAAGCCCGTTCCTGGTTTTGCTGGCGCCCCGACCTTGGGCA
The DNA here is from genome assembly GCA_031256095.1 of Desulfobulbaceae bacterium. Classification (GTDB taxonomy): domain Bacteria; phylum Desulfobacterota; class Desulfobulbia; order Desulfobulbales; family Desulfocapsaceae; genus UBA8130. Next base: position 8,334 of record JAIRRG010000003.1, on the reverse strand, counting down.
ACAACGGCATCCCGGTCGTTGAGGTGCTGAACAAGGACGCCTCCGCTTCTCCCGACGGCGTGTTCAAACTCAATAGCCCAGCGGTGTCGGGATCTGGTGTGCCTTATGTGTCGGGTGGTCTTTACGGCTATGCCCTCATGCACAACGGTACTGGCGCCGACGTGACCGATGGCAACTGGTATCTGCGCTCAGACCTCTGCGACATCAATCCCGACTCGGAAATGTGCATGGTGCCGCATGGAAAAGAGCCGCTGCCCGAGTCGCCGTATTACCGGCTTGCCGATTCGGTTTATACCGCCTTGCCGTCGTTGGCCCTGCAGTACGGCCACGATTTGCTTGACACACTGCATGAGCGTGTTGGCGAGGAAGAGGACATCCGTGGCCGCGCCGACCTGAATACCTGGACGCCGAAGACCGGCGCCTGGGCCAGGGTCTTTGACACCCACGGCACGCAGAACGGCGACGCCGGCGGCATCCTCTACGGAGGCAGCCCGGAGTATGATTATGACTTCTTCGGTTTGCAGGTTGGCCAAGACCTGTACCGCAAGGAACATGACGGCGGCAGCCGTGACCATGCCGGTCTGTACTTCGCTTACGGTCATGCCGACAGCGACGTCACCCATTACGATGGTCTCCATGGCCGCAACCAGTTCGGCGCCTATTCGCTTGGCGGCTACTGGACCCATTTCGGTCAGAGCGGCTGGTATACCGACGCCGTGCTGCAAGGCACCTATTACGACGCCACCAGCACCGCCGACCGGGATGTGCCGGATATGACTACCCACGGCAATGGCTTCGCCGCCTCTCTCGAAGCGGGCAAGCCGTTCCGTTTCGGTCATGGTTACTTCATCGAGCCGCAGGCGCAGTTGACCTATCAGACCATCGACTTCGCCGACACCAACGATACGAGGGCGAATGTGTCGTTCAGCGACGTCGACTCGCTGACCGGGCGGATTGGCGCGCGCCTTGGCCACGACTGGACCCTGAGCAGGGAACGGCAGATGACGGTGTGGGTCCGTCCGAACCTGTGGCATGAGTTCCGTGGCGATACCGCCACCACCGTTTCCGCGGCTGACGGCACGGCTTCCTTCCACTCCGACCTGGGCGGCACCTGGGGCGAGCTGAATCTTGGCATCAGCGGCCAGGTCACGCCGCTCAGCTCGACGCGCTGCACCTCCTCGCTGTACGCCAACGTCTCCTATGACCGGAGCTTTGACGGCGACGGCCAGGCCTGGGTCGGCAAGGTCGGCATCAGGTTCAGTTGGTAAGGCTGAACGGCTAGATTATTAAATTTATAAATCGAAACTTATATATTAGCCTCTGTCGTTGCGAGGAACGAAGTGACGAAGCAATCCATTTTTTAATATTTACTAGGGGATGGATTGCTTCGCTTCGCTCGCAATGACACAGAAAATTATTAAAGTTTTAATTTATAAATTGTATTAAAGATTGATATGGTTCACATCAAGTTGGGATGGGCCTCGGCGCTCATCCCAACTTTTTTATTTCGCTCTGAAGAAGCCGATGGCGGAAGCAATCGGTCAAATGGTCGTTGACCAGGCCGATTGCCTGCATGAAGGCATAGCAGATGGTCGGGCCGACAAAGGTGAAGCCGCGCCGCTTGAGATCTTTGCTTAATTGATCGGAAATGGCGGTGCTGGCCGGAATTTCCGCCAGCGTCCGCCAGTGGTTGACGATGGTTTTGCCGCCGGTGAAGCGCCACAGATAATCGGCGAAAGAGGGAAATTCGTCGCGCACGGCCAGAAAGGCCCTGGCGTTTTGCCGGGCGGCGGCTATTTTCAGGCGATTGCGGATAATGTCAGGATTTTGCCCGAGACGCGCCAGGTCGTCGTCGGTAAAACGGGCGATTTTTTCCACATGCCAATCGGCGAAAGCGCGGCGGTAGCCGTCGCGTTTTTTCAGCACCGTTAGCCAATTGAGACCGGCCTGCGCCCCTTCGAGGATAAGAAATTCAAACAAACGCCCGTCATCATGGCAGGGGACGCCCCATTCCTCATCGTGATAGGCGACGTACAGCGGATCGTTGCCGCACCACGGGCAGCGGAAAAGCTCGCCTTTCATATTCCGCCCGCCAGTTGCCGCAGCCGGGCCTGAAATTCGTCTTCGGTGAAATGGTGGTTTTGCGTGCCATGCCGTTCGACGGCGAAGGAGGCGCAGACGCTGCCCATGGCCGCCGCTTCGACGATGCCGCGCCCATCGGCCAGCGCCCGTAAAAAAGCGCCTCGGTAGGCATCGCCGCAGCCGGTTGGGTCAACGACGGCCCTGGCTTTGGCGACGCCGATGCTGGTCAGGCGATCGCCCTCGCTCACCTGCGAGCCGTGTTCGCCCATGGTGATAATCACCGCCTCCTTGACCCGCGCAAAAATGGCCTCCTTTTTCAGGCCGGTCTTGTTCAAGATCAGCTCAAATTCGTAGTCGTTGACCATCAAAATGGCGCAGCCCGTGATGGCGTCGAGCAAGTCGCTGGCCGAAAGGGCCGGCAGCGATTGGCCTGGGTCGAAGATGTAGCGTATGCCGCGCATCTTGCAGGCGGCTGGATACAGGCGCATGTCGTCGAGGTTGCCGGGCGAGACGATCAGCAGGGTGTCGCCGGCGTCAACGGCGTCAAAATCCAGTTGTGAAGAATACTTCATGGCGCCAGGGTTGAAACCGGTGATCTGGTTGTCGGCCTTGTCGGTGGTGATCATCGCCCCGGCGGTAAATTCACTGTTGATGATCCTGATGCCATCGCTGGCGATGCCCTGTTCGTCGAGTCGGTCGAAGTAGCGCCGGTAATCGTGGCCGATGCTGGCGGTGATCAGCGGCTCGCCACCCATCAATTTCAGAGAGTAGGCGATATTACCGGCGGTGCCGCCGAAATGCTCGGCGACGTGGTCAATCTGGAAAGAGACGTTCAAAACGTGCAGCTTCTCCGGGATGATATGGTTCATGAAATAGTCGGGAAAAGTCATGATCCGGTCGTAGGCCATGGAACCAGAGACTATTGTTTTCATTGTATTTTTTCTTTTGTTGGAATTATGTTCCCGCTCATGGATAACAGTGGGACGCCGCCGCTATTCGCCAAGGGCCCGGCGGATTTCCGAGTCGCGCAAAATCTGGGCGATGATGTCGGTGAGTTGGTCGTTCAGCCCCTGTTCCAGAGTTGGCAGTTGCGGCTGACGCAGGGTTTCGACGCTGCTTTCCGTGGTAAATGTTCTAGTCAGGGTTGTGCCGTTTTTGTCCACTGACAACCGCACTCTGGTTTTCGTTACCGATTTGAACAGGGCTTTCGGCCTCGTCACTTCGGCCAGCAGCTCATCGACGGTTACAGTCAGATGGGTTGGCGCCGACGGATAGACAATCAGTCCCTGTTTCTGAAAGCCCAGAGACAGCAAATCGGCGAGCAGCTCTTCTGGGGCTGGGCGATTGTCGAGAGTGACCACCGGATCACCACCGATGGCGAAAACCACCACCCCGGCATCGGGGCGATTGTCTTTACCGTTGATGGCAAAGGCGCTGTCTTCGTGGCCATATTGCTGGACGATGCCCTCCGGCAGGGCTGGGTGCAGGTTGGTATTGGGAGGCACCTCGACGGCGCAGGAGGATAAAAGCAGGGCGAGGGTGATGGCAAGCGGAATGTGTTTCATGTTCTTTCTTGCATGGATAAAGGAAAAGGCGGCGGCAATCTTGCCCGTTGTAGGCCAGGATGGATTATAATCATGACCGGCAGCGGTCGAAAGCGCCAGTGGAATTTTGCGCAAGCGCTCTAATACTATTTCTAGATTAAAAATTGAATAATTTTTTGTGTCATTGCGAGCGAAGCGAAGCAATCAATGTTCTGATGAAAATTGGAAAGAAAGGAATGCTTCGTTACTTTATTCCTCGCAAATACCGGGGATACTATATAAGTTTTGATTTATAAACTGAATAAGGAGCGGTTATGAATATGTTGGTGGTGCTGGGTAGTCCGAGGAAGAACGGCAACAGCGAAACCTTGGCCGCCGCCGTGGCCAGCGGTTTTTGTAATAAGAGCGGCATGGCCGGAACCGTGGCCGAGACGGTCAGGCTGAACGATCTGGCTATCCGTCCATGTCAGGCTTGCGGCGGCTGCGCCAAGACCGGACGCTGCGTCGTTAGCGACGATATGACCGCTCTCTATGAAAAAGTCGATGCCGCCGACCGGTTGCTGTTGGTCAGTCCGGTGTATTTTTACGCTCTGTCGGCGCAGATGAAAGCCTTTGCCGACCGCTTTCAATGCCGCTGGTCGCGGCGTTATCTGCTGCGTCAGCGCTTCCGCCAGGGAGAAGATCGTTTAGGCTGCCTTCTAAGCACCGCCGCCACCAAAGGAACGCGCCTGTTTGCGGCCAGCGAGCTGTCGGCCCGCTATATCTTTGACGCCATGGACATTCCGCAAGGCCCGTCTTTTCTTGCTCCGGGCCTCGAAGGCCGTAGCGACGCCAAGACCCGGCCCGATTTACTGAATGAGGCCCTTGATTTTGGCCGTAAGCTGGCCGAACAGTCAGCTGAATGACCAGTCAACGAACAGCCGAACAGTCAATCGCCTGATTTGTCTTCGCTGGCCTTGTTCGATTTATAAATCAGAACTTATATAGTATCCCCGGTATTCGCGATGAACGAAGTGATAAAATAATCCATTTTTTCAATTTTATCCATAACATGAATTGCTTCGCTTCGCTCGCAATGACACAGAAAATTATTCAATTTTTAATTTATAAATAGTGTTGCCGCCCCTAGCTCTGGTAATGTTTACTAAACGCTTTTTCGACGGCGCTCAATGCTCTGAAAACAGAAAAGGATTGAGGCCGCTGCGGGCAAACCCCTGTTCTTCCATGAAGGCGTCAAGCGACAGGCTGGCCAGGTCGTCGGCCAGCGGCTCAAGGCCGGGGTTGTTGTTTTGCTCAAGGATTTTCAGGTGGCTCATGCAGTCGCCGCAGCTTTCACTGTGAATCCCTTTTTCCTCGTCAACCGACCAATAGCGCAGCTTGCCGCTCTGGCCGCAGGCCGAACACTGGGCGCGGACCAGCCGCCAATCGCTTTCACATAAGGAGCAGCGCAGATAGCGCAAGCCGTCATGGGGATGAGCGGCGACGACGGCGGCCACTGGCGCGGCGCCGCAGAGCGGGCAGAGATCGCGGGCGGCGCCGACCAGCTCGCGGACCGCAAGTGGCCGCGCCCTTGCCCACTGCGCCCAATAGAGCGACAGGGCCGCCCACAAAAACGGCGCGCCATCGGTACCGGTCAGGGTGATGTCACCGGCCAAAAGGGCCAGGACGGCGGCTTCATCGATGGCGGCGATTTTTTTTGTCAGGTTGGCGGCGCGGTTTGCCGCCAGTTTGTCGGCGCAAGAGGCCAGCAGATCATCAAGGGCCGCCCGCCAATATCCAGTTTCCATACCGCTTGTTGGCGCCAGCGGCCGGTTTTGCCAATCAACGGCCAGGGGCGCCGGCGAATCCGGCGGCGGTAGGGGCTCTTTTTCCAGCCAGGCCCGCTGCCAGTCGACCAGCCCGGCGGCAAAGAGCAGATAAGCGGCCATCGCTTTTTTCCCCGCGGCCAAAGCCCGCAAACGCTGGCCCCGCCAGGCATAAAGCGTCGGCAATTCCATCTGGATAATCGAAGACGTTTGCCTGCCAGGGGAGGCAAGGCCGCCAGCCGCTTCCATGGGCAATCCTTTTCAGTTGATGTTTTATTCTATTTATAAATCAAAACTTATATAGTATTCCCTATCTTTGCGAGGAATAGAGTAACCAAGAAATCCATTTTTTTTCAATATGTAACGCAATATGGATTGCTTCGCTTCGCTCGCAATGACGCAGAAAATTATTCAAGTTTTAATTTATAAATAGTCTTAGAGTAAAACCATGCGCTGGAGGCCATTCATTGGAGAAAACTGGGCATCGGTACACCAGGCCATGAGCAAACGCCGCAGGCGCCACTGCTGTCCGAAAAAAGCGGACAAGTTCAGCGGCGCCTGGCAATGATCTCTTTTTACGGCTGCAACAACTGGGCCCAGCTTGTGCGCGAAGTTTTAAGCGAAAACCAGGCCCCTGTGAAGTCAAACCACTTCCTTTTTTTCCTCCGAGGCCGCCTCCAACTGCCGCAGCCAGCGCGGGTGGTGCATCTCGGCCCAGGCCCGCGTCACGGTGCCGCGCAACATGCCGCGCAAGGTGCCCCGGTACCAGAAAGCCATATAGACGTGAACGAAGATCGACAAAATCAAAAGGCAGGCCGCGACTGAGTGAATGAACAGAGCTAGCCTCAGCGCCTCGACTGTAAAATTATTGGCGAAGTAAGGACGCCAGATGATAAGACCGGTCACCAGCAAAATAATCAGCAAAAAGCTGATGGCCCAGAACAGCGCCTTCTGTCCCGTATTGTACTGACCGACCTCGCAGACCTCGTGTTCACGGCCACGGATAACGTCGCCAAAATGGGCCAGCCAGGCGCCATCGCCCCGCTCCCAAAAGACATGGCGGATATTGAACAGTCCCAGACAGAACAGGCTGCACGCCATGACGATGCCAAAGACCGGGTGCAAAAATTGAGCGGTCTGGAGCGTACCCAAAAAGCCGAAGAGGCTGAAAAAGGGCGAGAAAAGAAATCCCAACCCGGTGGCGGTGAGGAACAAGAAAGCGAAAACGGTCAGCCAATGGGCGGAGCGTTCGCCAAAGGAATGGCGAGGCACCTCAACATCACGGCCCGGCGCTGTAACGGCCAATTCGTTAGGTTCAACAGTGCCGACCGACAGTCGGTGCAGAAAACTAATCAGCAAGGCGGCGGTGAAAGCGGTGGCAAACACCGGCCTCGATAGCTGCCTCCACAACACGGTCAGCGGGCTGATTTTCGGATTTTCCGGCAGGCCGCTGTACAACTGCGGTTTATCGGCGTGGTGTAGCGCGTACATAACATGGGTGCCGCCGACGCCCGGCGGGTCGTACAAACCGGCCTGAGCGAAACCGCGTTCTTTCAGTTCGGTGACGCGGCCAGCGGCATAATCCCGCATATCTTCTTTCGTGCCGAAGCGAATGGCCCCAGTCGGGCAGGCCTTGACGCAGGCCGGTTCCTGGCCGACGCTGACCCGGTCGACGCACAGCGTGCATTTGTGGGCGCGCCGGTCACGGACGCTGATGCGCGGAATGTTGAATGGACATCCAGTTAGGCAATAGCCGCAGCCGATACATTTGTCGGCAATGAAATCGACGATGCCGCTGGCGTGCTGGACAATCGCCCCCGGCGCCGGGCAGGCGGCCAGGCAGCCGGGATTGGCGCAGTGCATACAGCCATCCTTGCGGAGCAGCCATTCCAGCCTGCCATTTACCTCGGTCTCGTGGTAGCGCATCACCGTCCAGGTGTCGGCGCTCAGGTCTTTTGGGTTGTCGAGGACGCCGTGGTTATAGCCGGGCTCCTCGCGCGTGTCGTTCCAGGCCGAGCAAGCGACCTGACACGATTTGCAGCCGATGCAAACGGAAACGTCGATGAGTTTGGCCACCTCTTCCTTGGCCAGGCGCGCCTGGGGCGGCGGCGTCAGGAAGGTGGAGGCCGATCGCGCGAGATAATCCTGTTCTGGCAATGACATGGCGCTCCTCCTTAGACTTTTTCGATGTTGACAAGAAAGGCCTTAAATTCCGGCGTCTGGCTGTTTGCATCACCAACCGATGGTGTCAGAATGTTGGTCAGCATGGTCTTTCTCGCCAGTCCTCTGAACCCCCAGTGAATGGGCAGGCCGACGATTTCCACGCTCTTGCCGTCAACCTGCAAGGCTTTGAGGCGCTTCGTCACCACCGCTTTGACGACAACATGGCCGCGAATTGACGACACCTTGACGGTGTCGCCGCCCTTGACGCCAATCTTTTTCGCCAGCGTCTCGCTGATTTCGGCAAAGGCCTCCGGCTGGGTGATGACGTTCAAAAGCGCGGATTTGGTCAGGGTATGGAAATGCTCGGTCAGGCGGTAGGTGGTGGCCACGTGGGGGAATTTATCCAAGGTCCCGAAATGGTTATCATTGGCGAAAACGCGAGCCACCGGCGAATGGACAACCTTTTCATGCAGCGGATTGTCGGCAATCGGCGACTCTATCGGTTCGTAATGCTCCGGGAACGGCCCCTCGGCCATTTTGCCGAGGGCAAAGAGATCGCCAACTCCATCCGCCTGCATGATGAAGGGATTGACTTCGCTGCCCGGCGGTGCGACGGTGAAATCGGGGATGTCGAAACCGCCCCATTTGTCGCCCTGCCAGCCGATGATTTTCCGCTTCGGATCCCAAGGCTTGCCGTTCCTGTCAAGGGAGGCGCGGTTATAGAGAATGCGGCGGTTCAG
>JAIRRG010000016.1 GCA_031256095.1 Desulfobulbaceae bacterium | reverse complement strand
TCATATGGCGTGTCTACTTGGCCTTCTTTTCAAAATTTCACGCCGATTGGAAGGATTTCTTTGCCTTTACGGATTGGCCGAATACGGTTAAGCAACTGAAATTTTATGCCCTGGTTTCCAAAGAACCGGCGGAGCATAGGTATCTCTATGGCCCCATGCAGTCTGTTGCCTATGGCGGTTTGATGGTCATGGTTCTTCTGATTGTTATCACCGGCCTTATCCTCATGGGAGCCGGTTATCACGCCGGTTTTACCGCCCTCGCCTACACGGTTCTTAAACCTGTGGAAACTCTGATGGGCGGCTTGGCCACCGTCCGCTGGATTCATCATATTTTAACGTGGCTCTTTATTCTCTTTATTCTTGCCCACGTTTATATGGTTTTCTGGTACGATGTCCTTTTCAAGGAAGGAATCGTTTCCTCAATGATAGGTGGAAATTTGTTCAAGAAATACGATCATTAAATGACTGATCAGCGTAAAATAATCCTGGAGGGGGGAGGAGAAAATTCTCTCCCCTTTTCCTTTTCTTCAGAACGGAAATATCTGACTGTTTTGGGATTGGGAAATATTCTTATGGCCGATGAAGGTTTCGGCGTTCATTTCGTCCGCTGGTTTACCGAGCGTCATCCCAATGTGCCGCCGAATGTTCTCCTGATGGATGGCGGCACCTTGGGCTATGCCCTACTGGATACTATTGGCAATTGCGATCATCTGATTGTTATTGATGTCCTGAAGCTTACAGATACTCCAGGCAATCTCTACCGGTGTACGCGGGAAGAAATTCAGGATCATCTTCCTCCGCCCACTTCGGTTCACGAGGTAAAATTCGCCGATGTCATGTGTAAGGCGGACATGCTGGGCGAGATGCCGGACACCGTATTTCTCTGTATTGTTCCTGAGCAATATCAGGAAATGGATCTCGATTTGACTCCTGTCTTGCGAGACAAATTCCCTGTTGTCGAACAGGCCCTTCTTAAAGAGATGGCGCGTTTGGGTATTACGCTGGGAAAATAGTCGATGCATGAATTGTCTCTCATCCAATCCTTGCTGACTATTGTCGAACAATATGCCGGGCGGGAAAAATTTTCCCGCGTCCGTTCTCTGAAGTTGAGTTTTGGCCGCCTTTCTTGCCTGGATCGGAAATCGCTGGAATTCGCTTTCTCCGTTCAATCGGCTGCTACCATCGTCGAGGGCGCCGCCCTCGATTTTGAAATTCTTCCCGCTCGCATCTACTGTTTTTCCTGCGAGGAAGATATCGTCCTGCCCGGTGCCCTGGCCGAGTATTGCCCTCGTTGCCAAGGTCAAGATATTGTGCTTTCCGGGGGCACGGAAGAGCTAAAATTGCTGGAAATGGACGTGGATTAGTTTCTTTGGCAGCTTGGCGTCAGTGGCGCCCTGGAAAACAAAGTCAGGAAACGCTTGGTGCTACCGTCCTTATTCAGGCCCAAGGGTGGCGCGCGGATTTTCACAGGCTAATGCAGTCACCCTGGCAATGATTTTAACCATGTATTTGCCTGTTATGCTCTTTCATTTCCATACCTCCCCATCGAAAGCGGAAAAATTACTCGCTTGAGGCTCTCTTATGTGCATCGGCTTTCCCGGTAAAATTCTCTCGATTGACGACTATAATATGGCGCTGATTGATATCGGCGGCACCCGTCGTGAAGTGTCTCTCGATATTGTTGATGAGGACGTCGGCTTGGGTGACTACGTCATCTGCCATGCTGGTTTTGCCATCCATAAGGTTGACCAGGAGCTGGCAAAGGAGAAACTCGATTTTCTCAAGGAGCTCATCGACCATGAGATATATTGATGAATACCGCGATTCCGATTTAGCCAAGGCGCTGATCCGCAAAATAGAGCGGCTATCCGGAAAGATAAGTCGTCCGGTCGCCATCATGGAGATTTGCGGCAGTCATACCGCGGCCATCGGTCGCTTTGGTATTCGTCATGTCTTGCCGCCCAATATCCGCCTCCTGTCTGGTCCGGGCTGCCCGGTCTGCGTCACTTCCCCGGCGCAAATTGACGCCGCCCTGCATCTGGCGTCGCAAGAGAACATCCTCTTTGCCACCTTTGGCGATATGGTCCGGGTTCCGGCCTCAGAGGGGCTTTCTTTGCAGGTGATTCGTTCGCGGGGACATGATATCCGCGTCGTCCTGTCGCCCCTTGACGCCCTCCGCCTGGCCGAGGAACATCCGGACAAGCAGGTTGTTTTTATGGGTATTGGCTTTGAAACGACAGCTCCAACCATTGCCGCCGTCCTGCAACGCGCCCGTAAAAACAATCAGGAGAATTTTTCCGTTTTGTCGGTTGTCAAAATCGTTCCCCCGGTTTTGGACCTGCTTATTCATGATTCGGATTTGCGGATCGATGGCTTCCTCTGCCCTGGTCATGTCAGTATTATCACTGGCACTGATATATACCAGCCGCTGGCTGTGGCCGGCAAAGCGCCGGTTATCACCGGTTTTGAATCGGTTGATATCTTGCAGGGTATTGCCATGATTCTGGAGCAGATCGTGCAAGGCCAGTTTTCCGTGGCCATTCAGTACAGCCGTGGTCTCAAACCCGAGGGCAATGAACGGGCGCGGCAGGTCATGGCCGAGGTATTTGCCACGGCTTCCTCGCAATGGCGCGGAATAGGCTGGTTGGACAACAGTGGCCTGGTGCCCGGCCCGATGTACGAAAAATGGGATGCCTGGAAGAAATTTACCATTCCCGCCTTCACCTCAGCCGAGCCGGTGGGCTGTCGCTGTGGCGCGGTGCTGCGCGGCACGACCAGCCCGGTTGATTGCCCGCTGTTCAAAACCGTCTGCACCCCCCTCAATCCGATTGGCCCTTGCATGGTTTCTTCAGAGGGAACCTGCGCCGCTTATTTTAAGTACAATTTTGATTAATAAAAAGGATAGGAAGAAGATGCTTGTTCGAACCGTAACCAATATTCTCGATGCCAATAATCGCATCGCCCGGGATAACCGCGCCCTCTTCGATGAAAAAAAAGTTTTTGTTATCAATCTCATGAGTTCGCCGGGGGCTGGCAAGACATCTTTGGTCGAACGCACCATTGACGGGTTGCGGGATCGCTATCGTATTGCCGTTATTGAAGGCGATATTCAAGACAGCTTTGACGCCGAGCGTATCGCCAAACTCGGCATTCCCGTCATCCAGATCAATACCGGTGGCGCCTGTCATATCGACGGTAATATGGTGCAGGAAATCCTCCCCAACTTCGATCTCGGCGCCATTGATTTGCTGATTACCGAAAATGTCGGCAATCTCGTCTGTCCCGCTGAATTCAACGTCGGCGAAAATATCAAGGTAATGATCCTCAGCACCCCGGAAGGGGACGACAAGCCGCGCAAATACCCCCTGATGTTCGAGAAGTCCGCCGCCCTCATCATCAACAAAATGGATCTGATGGCGCATGTTTCCTTTAATATCGATAAGGCGATCAAAGACTCCCTGATCATTAATCGAAATTTAAGCATTTTCCAGGTGTCGTGTAAAACTCAAGCTGGACTGGAGCAATGGTTTGAATGGCTCCGTGACCGGATGAACGATTTCTTCGCCCGCCGTCCGTGATTCAACGTATCCGCTATCTCTTCACTGGCATTGTCCAAGGGGTGGGTTTCCGTCCCTTTATCTACCGGCTGGCCCGTCGCCATGTCCTCGTCGGCTGGGTACGAAACGATTCGGCCGGGGTTTATGCCGAGGTTGAGGGGATCCCTTCCCATATAGCTGATTTTATTTGTGATGTCACAAAAACATCGCCGCCGATGGCCGAGGTCCATGTCGCTCAGACATGGGAATTGCCGCCGCGGGGCGAGCCTGGCTTTGCCATTCTTGGCAGCGAACGGAGTCCGGCCCGGAAGGCCGCGATCACGCCCGATATCGCCACCTGCGATAATTGCCTGGCGGAGATGAAAAACGTCGCCGACCGCCGCCATCACTATCCCTTTATCAACTGCACTAATTGTGGCCCCAGGTTGACCATCATTCGTGATATTCCCTATGATCGCCAGCGGACGTCGATGGCCTGTTTTCCCTTGTGTCCCGACTGCCAGCAGGAATTTGACGATCCGGCCAATCGCCGCTTTCACGCCCAGCCCAACGCCTGCCCCACCTGCGGCCCTGTCCTGCGCCTTCTCGATCGTCAGGGCCAGGAAATTACCAGCGGCGGCGCTCCCTGGCAGGAGGCCGTCAGGCTTTTGCAAGAAGGCGCCATTGTCGCTATCAAAGGTTTGGGCGGTTTTCATCTGGCCGTTGCCGCCGATAACGACCATGCCGTACAAACCCTGCGCTTGCGCAAGCATCGCCCAGAAAAGCCTCTGGCCGTCATGCTCCCGGATATCGAAGCGGCCAGGCGTTATGCCCATATCAACACCGAGGAAGAGCGCCTTCTCGTTAGCCCGCAGCGTCCGATTGTCCTCTTGCGGCAGCGGCCAGGCAATGATCTTGCCCACTCAATCGCCCCCGGCATGGATACAGTGGGGATAATGTTGCCTTACACCCCACTCCATCATCTTCTCTTTGCCGACGGCTTTTTAACCGCCCTGGTCTTGACCAGCGCCAACCGCAGCGATGAACCCATTTGCCTTGCCAATCGCGAAGCAATTCAGCGCCTCCACAGCATTGCCGACTATTTCCTCGTCCATAACCGGGATATTCTCGTTCGCTGTGACGATAGCATCGCCGCTGTCTATGCTGGCGAAGCCATGCTGCTGCGCCGTTCCCGCGGCCTGACCCCGAAACCTCTTCCTCTTGCGACGTCCTTTCCCCCGGTGCTGGCCTTGGGCGCGCAAATGAAGGGGCAGATTTGTCTCTTGCGGCACGATGAAGCGGTTATCAGTCCCCATATCGGTGACTTGGAAACCCCCTTGGCCCGTGATTTCTTGCGCGAGAATATTGATCTGCTTGAAAACATCACGGAATGCCATCCAGATATTATCGCTTGCGATCTCCATCCCGATTACTATTCCAGCCAGGCCGCCTCCCGCATGACGGCGAATACCATCATTCCGGTTCAGCACCATCACGCTCACATCGTCAGTTGTATGGCCGAGAATCAGGTGACGGATCCCGTCCTTGGCCTGGCCATGGACGGCACCGGTCTGGGAACGGATGGCCGCATCTGGGGCGGCGAATTTTTGTTAACCGATATGCTATCTTTTCAGCGCCTTGGCCATTTTCGCTATTTTCTTTTGCCCGGCGGCGACCAAGCCATTCGTCAGCCGTGGCGGACAGCGGCGGCTCTTCTTTTTTCCGCCTTCGGCGCCGCCTGGCAAGACCCGGCCCGCCGTCTTTCCCTTTTGCCGATGGATTTCCCGGCGCCGGCGCTGCATCAAATGATCGAACGGCGCGTCAACTGTCCGGAAACATCGAGCCTTGGCCGCCTTTTTGATGGCGTCGCCGCCATTTTGGGCCTAAGAGGCCGGGTCAGCTTTGAAGGACAAGCGGCCATGGAACTGGAGGCGTCGGCAGGCAAGGGGAAGGGCGTCAATTTACCCTACGAAATAACCAAGGAAGGGACAGTTTTTATCCTTGATTGCCGCCCGATGATCCGCGCCCTGGTCGATCATGTTTTCCTGGGGGCATCGCTTGCCGATCAGGCGGCATCATTTCATCAAACGATTATTGCCGCCATCACCGACATGGCGGGAAAAATAGCCAGTGAAACCAATATCCGCCGCCTTGCCCTCAGCGGCGGCTGTTTTCAGAATCGTATTCTCTTGGAAGGTTGCCTGGCTTCTCTGAGCAAGGCGGGTTTTACGGCGCTACGTCATCGCCGGGTTCCGACCAACGATGGCGGTATCGCTCTCGGCCAGGCGGTCATCGCCGGGTCACGGATGAAAAAGGAAGGTTCCGATGAAATATGAGCATATTCTTCTCGCCCATGGCGGTGGTGGCCTGTTAACGAGTGAACTGATCCGCGAGGTTTTTCTCCCGGCCTTTACCAACCCGCTTTTGGCGCCGCTGGCCGATGGAGCCCTGATGCAAATTGGTCAGGAAAAGCTCTGCCTGACGACCGATTCCTATGTGGTGCACCCACTGTTTTTTCCCGGCGGCAATATCGGATCCCTGGCTGTGCACGGCACGGTCAACGATGTATCGATGTGCGGCGGCGTTCCGCTGTATCTGAGCGCCGGTTTCATTCTCGAAGAAGGATTCCCCTTGGCCAGCCTGCGCGAGATTATCCAGGCGATGGCGGCAGCGGCGCGTGAGGCCCAGGTCCATATCGTCACCGGTGATACCAAAGTGGTGGCCAAGGGCGCCGCCGACGGCCTTTTTATCAATACCGCCGGCGTTGGCGTTATTCGTTATCCCTCTCCGATTGCCACTGCCTCGATCCAGCCGGGTGATGTCATCATCTTGAATGGCAACATCGGTGATCATGGGGCGGCCCTGGTCAATGCTCGCGAAGGTTTTGGCTTTGCCGGCGGCCTCGAGTCCGATTCCGCTCCTCTCAACCATCTGGTCGCCGCCGTCCTGGCCGCCGTCGATTCCGTCCACGCCATGCGCGATTGTACCCGCGGCGGTTTGGGCACCATTCTGGCCGAGATGGCCGAGCAGTCGGGCATGGTCATGGAAATCGACGAGACGCGGATCCCGGTTCGGGAAACGGTGCGCGGTTTTTGCGAGGTCTTGGGCTTCGATCCTCTTTTTTTGGCCAACGAAGGCAAGATGGTCCTCTTTTGCCCGGAACGGGATGGCGACAAGGCGCTGGAGGTCATGCGCCATAGTCCCCATGGCGCCGATGCGGCGATCATTGGCCGCGTTGGTCAAGCCGCCGCCCGTGGCCGGGTCATTATGCGCAACGCCATCGGCGGTTCACGGGAAATTACGCCGCCAGCGCACGAACTCCTACCGCGTATTTGCTAATGGATGTCCGTCGGAAAGCGACTCTCCAAGCCAAATAATTCGATTTATAAATCAAAGATTATAT
The DNA here is from genome assembly GCA_031256095.1 of Desulfobulbaceae bacterium. Classification (GTDB taxonomy): domain Bacteria; phylum Desulfobacterota; class Desulfobulbia; order Desulfobulbales; family Desulfocapsaceae; genus UBA8130. Next base: position 164 of record JAIRRG010000016.1, on the reverse strand, counting down.
ACTAGCTCATGTCGTTGCGAGGAACGAAGTGACGAAGCAATCCATTTTTCCAATGTTTCACATAGCATGAATTGCTTCGCTTTGCTGGCAATGACACAGAAAATTATTCAAGTTTTAATTTAGAAATTGTATTACCCCTAATTGCTCCCCCTCGTCTCCTGACG
>JAIRRG010000232.1 GCA_031256095.1 Desulfobulbaceae bacterium | reverse complement strand
GGTGACGCCGGCGGGCGCAAGGTCAAAGGGACCATCCATTGGGTGGCGGCGGAGACAGCCTTTGATTGCCAGGCCTATCTCTACGACCGGCTCTTTTCCGTGCTCCACCCCGACACCGACAAGGATGTCGATTTCAAGAGCCACCTCAATCCCAATTCGCGCATATTCATTGAGCACGCCAAAGGCGAACCGGCACTGCAAGAGGCCAGGCCTGGCGTCCCAGTGCAATTCGAGCGCAACGGTTACTTCAGCGCCGACCCAGTACGGTCGCGGAAGGGGCAGCCTGTCTTCAACCGTGCCGTGACCTTGCGGGATTCATGGGCGAAGGGCTGATGAGCTTGCCGGGTGGCGTCATGCTGACTGGCCTTATTGAGGCGCATGAGGCAGAGGTGTAATGCGCCCGGTAGGCTGTTTTGTAGTGACAGTTCGCTGGAATGGCGCCCGTGGAAAATCTTGAATCAATCACTTTTCAGTGCGTCGCGCCCGGCGACAGTGATGGCGTATTTGCAGCGTTCTGGGCTATCAACCATGCCTTTTTTCTTCAAGGCGGTCATCTTGCAACTGACGGCCTTGGCTTCAATGCCGGTGGCGGCGGCAATTTCCTTGCCGGCTTTTGGTTCCTTGCTTTTCTCCAGAGCGCTGAGAATTTTCTTGTAGTCGTTATTTAATGCACCTGTTTCGCCGCTACTCATAATTGTTATCCTGTTATTTTTTTTCGTGATTACGGCGACTTTCTGCCACCGCCTTTCATTTACCGAAGTTTGCCGCCATGACCTGGCCCAGCTGCCGTGACCGTTCGGTCGCTGCTGCCACCGCCTGCATGAGGGTGGCGCGCAAAGCGCCCCGTTCCAAAGCTTCGACACCGGCGATTGAGGTGCCGCCCGGCGAGCAGACGCGGTCTTTCAGTTGCGCCGGATGCTCCTGGCCCTGGACAAACATCTTGGCGGTGCCAAAAAGTGTTTGCCCGGCGACAAGCAGGGCGTCTTGCCGCGTCAGGCCCATGTTGACGCCGGCGTCGGCCAGTGCCTCAATGATGAGAAAGACATAGGCCGGGCCACTGCCGCCGAGGCCGGTGAAGGCGTCAAGCAGATTCTCACCCATAACCACGCTCGTTCCCACTGCGTCGAAGATCGTTTTGGCCAAATCCGTATCGCCAGGCCGCGTTCCGGCCCCAGCGGCAATGGCGGTGGCGCTCTCGCCGACCAGGGCGCAGAGGTTCGGCATAACCCGGATCAACCGGATTTTTCCCTCAGACACGCCCAGGCCGTGGGCCAGCGCCGCCAGCGGCACGCCAGCGGCAATCGAGATGATCAGCTTCGTGTCATCGACCACTTCAGCCGTTTGCCGCAGCACTTCCGGCAGTACCTGTGGTTTGACGGCGTAGACGATGATGTCGGCCTGGCGGCTCACTTTGAGATTGTCGCCGGTGACGGCGATGGCAAAGCGCTCTTTCAGGCCACGCCTCACCTCGCCCTGCACCTCCGAACAGACGATATTTTCAGATGCGGCGGCACCCGATTGCAGCAGGCCGCCAATTAAGGCCGTGGCCATATTGCCACCGCCGATGAAACCTATTCGTTGCCTGGAAAGCATGAATCGCTCCTTCTTGTTATTGGCCACAATGACATCTTACCGCCATGAGCGGATGGCCGTCTGCGGATTCGTTGATAATTTTATTCATTTTTTTGCCAATTTGTCCACATCTTACGAACGGCAATGCGGCAGGACATGGGAAAATCCCTCGCCGCCCTCCGCCCGGCACAGATCTTTTTCGCAGGGTTCGATATGAATAGTGACGTCGGCATCGCCCAGTTCATTTTGTATCGCCTGCTCGATGCGGTCGGTGATGCGGTGGGCGTCGGCAACGCTCAGATGCCCACAGACATTCAGATGGAAGTCAATCATCTTGCGGTTGCCGATGGTCCTGGTGCGCAGGTTGTGGATCTGAAAAAATTCCGCTTCGCCCAGACGCGCCGCTCCTTCAATGCGGGCCAGGACATCTTCCGGCAGCTGCGCGTCGAGAACGTCGCGCAGTGCCTGACGGATCAAGAGAATCGCCTCGCGGAAAATATAGACGGCAACCAAAGCCGATAGCACGGCGTCGAGTTTTGGCAACTGGAAAAGGCGCATGGCCCCTAAACCAGCCAGAATCGCCAGGTTGGTGAAAACATCCATGCGGAAGTGCAAAGAGTCGGCTTGCAAGGCAATCGAGGCGGTTTCCTTGCCGACCCGCGCCAGATAGACGCTGACCAGCCAGGAAACGACCACACTCACGGCCAAAACAACCATGCCTTCCGTAAGACGTGACGGCATGGCCTTGGTAAAGAGCCGGCGAATGGATTCGATGAAAATCCAGACGCCGAAGCCGCCGATAACTAGCGCTTGAATCAGGCTGGCGATGGTCTCGAACTTGCCGTGGCCATAGGCGTGACCGGCGTCGGCGGGCTGGGCGGCTTGGCGGATAGCAAACAGATTAAGCCCCGACATGACAATATCAAGCATCGATTCGAGGGCCGCCGCCAGCATGGCGAGCGAGCCGCTGGCCAGGGCTACCGTGAATTTGATGACCGCCAGGATTACAGCGGTGGTAACCGACAGGACGGCGGCGCGGAATTTTCGGCGTCCGGTGTTCATTTTTCGGCGTGTGGGCAGAAGCCCGGCCTCGGCCCGACGCGCGGATGCTGGCGGCAGACTGGCGGGCGTTTGTTGTAAATGGCACAGCGGCGATTTTCCTCACCCAAAAACAGGCAGTCGCCGTTGGCCCGGCGGCTCAACGTGAATTTGCCGGATTTTTCGTGAAAATGCTCGATAATCCCTTGTTTTTTCAGCCTCTTGACCAGCAACCGCGCCGGTTCCTGGCGGTCAAAATCGGTCAGCAGCTCCATGGCAATCAGGTCGGCGACCGTCACTTCGGCGGGCAGGCGGCAGCACCATGCCTGGCAGCGCTGGCACATCCCCCGATGAAAGAGGGGCCAGGTTGTGGGATCGTCGAGGTTGGGCGTGACGGTCATGGCGGATAGAGCGGTTATAATAAATTGATGTATTTTCCCGAATAGCCCGGATACTATAGTGGCTCTTCATCATCCGCCAGAATTTTTTGCCGGATAACCGATTTCACCCCCCGGAGGAAGAAATGATCAATAAAGCGATTCTTGTTGGCAACCTGGGCGCCGACCCGGAAGTCCGCTACACCCAGAGCGGCACCGCCGTCGCCACCTTCAACGTCGCCACCAGCGAGCGCTGGAAAGGCCAGGATGGCCAGATGCAGGAGCAGACCGAGTGGCACCGCGTCGTCGCTTGGGCCAAGCTGGCGGAGATCTGCGGCGAATACCTGCACAAAGGCTCGAAGGTATACGTTGAGGGCAAAATTCAGACCAGGAAATGGCAGGATAAAGACGGCGCTGACCGCTACACCACGGAAATTGTCGCCCGCGACATGAAGATGCTGTCACCGAAGGGCGAAGGCGGGCGGCAGGGCGGCAGTTATCAGGACGCGCCGTTTCCCGATGAACCATCTGGCAATTATGGAAGTGGCTCCGGAGAGGTGCCGTTCTGAGCGGGAATTGCTTCCGCGTCAGCCAAAAGCGCTTTCAGCCGGAGGCGCTTTTTCGCCCCTGTTCCCGCCGCCTGCGCCGGGCTTGCCGTTCTTGACGGTTTTCCCATTGATTCCTATTGTCTGGAACGAAAATTGACAACGTCCCAGGCCAGGGACAGGGGGAGAGAGCATGGATTACTATGAAACACTGGGCGTGGCCAAAACCGCCAGCTCGGAAGAGATAAAAAAAGCCTATCGCAAACTGGCGCTGAAATACCATCCTGACAAAAATCCAGGCGACAAAAAGGCCGAGGACAAATTCAAGGAGATCAGCGAGGCTTACGCCGTGCTGTCGGATGCGGAGAAACGCAAGCAGTACGACGCCTTTGGTTCCGACGGTTTCCGCCAGCGCTATTCCCAGGAAGATATCTTTCGGAATTTCGACCTGGGCGACATCCTGCGCCAGTTCGGCTTCGGCGGCACCGGCGGGCGTTTCCACGGCAATGTCAATATGGGCGGCATGAATGGCGGCCAGTTTTCCTTTTTCCAAAACGCCGGCGGACACCCAGGCGGCGGCCACGGCGGTTTTCAAAAAGGCGAAGACCTCAATTCGCGGATTACCGTTAACCTTGAGGATGTGCTGCGCGGGGCCGAATGCAACATTTCGCTCAGGCACGGTTCCCAGACCCACAATGTCGCCGTCAAAATCCCCAAAGGCATTGAAGCCGGAAAAAAGCTGCGCCTCGGCGGCCAGGGCAATCCCTCGCCCTACGGCGGTCCGGCGGGCGATCTGTATCTGCAGGTGGAAATCGCGCTGCACCCGGTTTTCAAGCGTGAGGGCGATGACCTGGTCGTCGCGAAAAGCATCAGCTTCAGCGACGCCTGCCTCGGCTGCTCCATTGAGGTCGAATCGCTCGAGAAGAAGAAATTCAAGATCAAGGTGCCGTCCTTTTCCGGCAACGGCACGCGGCTGCGTATCAAAGGCTTTGGTATGCCAACCGGGCCAGATGGGCCACGTGGCGATCTTTATGTGCAAATTGAGGTGACGGTGCCGAAAACGCTCAGCGATCAACAGCGTGATCTAGTCGAACAACTGCGGCAAAATGGCCTGTGAGCTTGCTGACCGACGCTTCGATGAAATCTTACTTATTATACAATTTCTAAATTAAAACTTGAATAACTTTCTGCGTCATTGCAAGCGAAGCGAAGCAATCCATATCGTGGGAAAAATTAAAAAAATAGATTTCTTCGTCACTATGTTCCTCGCAATGACAGAGGATATTATATAAGATTTTATTTGTAAATAGAATTATAGGTCCGGTTACCGATGTGGCTTCCTTATTTGATAAAATTTTAGCCTTCCATGCTTGTCTGGGACAAAAGAAAACCATTGTCATGCGGCAGACTGGTGCCAATCTTGCGGCCATTGATTAGCGCGAGTGGGAAACGCTCTAACTCTTCAACTTGAATCAAGCGAAGACCACGAACAAGAGGATAACAGCGATGGAATGGTGGCACTGGATCGTTGGCGGCATAGCGCTGGTCTTGCTGGAACTGGCAATCCCGTCTTTTTTTGTCTTCTGGTTTGGCCTGGGAGCGCTCTTCGTCGGCTTACTGTTGCTGGTGGCGCCGGGCCTGCCGCTCGCCGGGCAGATACTGGTCTGGGCCATCGCTTCGGCGATCATGACCGTATTATGGTTTCGGGTTTTCAGCCGTTTCCGCAATAAAACCGGGATTGGCACCGCCGAAGGAGACATCATCGGCGAAATTGGCCTCCTGGTCGCCGACACGGCTCCATTCAAGCGCGGCAAGGTCCGCTTCCAACGCCCGGTTCTCGGCGCCGAGGAATGGCCGTGTACATCCGACGCTGCGATCGCCATTGGCACGCGGGTCAAACTTGTTTCCGTCGAAGGCAGTTTTCTCAAGGTGGCGCCGGCTTGACCGGCGCAAGCAGTTACCATTTTCATTTGGAGTCCCTCATGAGCATAGGAGTGGGTTTTATCGTTACCTTCGCCATCCTGGTTTTGGCCGCCGTTACCATCGCCAATGGCGTACGCATCGTGCCTCAGGGCACGGAATGGATCGTCGAACGCCTGGGTAAATATCACGCTACCCTTTTACCCGGCCTCAATTTCGTCATCCCCTACTTCGACAAGGTCGCCTACAAGCTCGTCACCAAAGATATCATCCTCGACGTGCAGCAACAGGAAGTCATCACACGAGATAACGCCGTCATCTTCATCAACGCCGTAGCCTTCATTAAAGTCACGAATCCAGTGAAGGCGGTTTATGGCGTCACCGATTTTTCGGAAGCGATTCGCAATCTTATCATGACGACCCTGCGCTCGATTGCTGGCGAAATGGAACTGGACGAAGCGTTGTCGTCGCGTGACAAGATCAAGGCGCGCTTACGCGAAAGCATCGCCGATGAGGCCATCGACTGGGGCCTGACCGTTAAATCGGTGGAAATTCAGGACATCAAACCCTCGCCTTCAATGCAAAAAGCCATGGAAATGCAGGCCGCCGCCGAACGTGAGCGCAAGGCGACGGTGACGCGGGCGGAAGGAGAAAAACAATCGGCCATTCTTGCCGCCGAGGCCCGGCTTGAAGCGGCGCACCGTGATGCCGACGCCCAGGTGACCTTAGCCGAGTCATCAGCCGAATCAATCCGGCGCGTTACCGCCGCCCTCGGTTCCGAACTGGCTCCGATGCTTTATTTACTTGGAGAGAAATATATTTCCTCAGTCCAAAAACTGGCGGCATCGGAAAATGCCAAGGTAGTGCTGTTGCCTGCCGACATCCAGGAAACGATTGGCGGCCTGATTGGCAAGGTGGCCCGTCCTGGGCTTTGATATCCTCAGTTACTGGACAAAAACGCCATCAACGCCCCGCTCCACCGCCGAGTGGGGCAGGTACCGGTTTGCCCACCCGCGCACAAAAAATGATCGAAGAAGCGGCGTGAAAAGCCGACAGGCAAAAGCCGGAGAGAACAGTTTGCGGGGAAAAACCCGGTCGCGCCCCGGTGGCGAACGGCAAGAGAAGCAAAATACGGCTTGGCTTGCCGCGCCTTTCAGCTTTTGGCGCCATCGAACAAGCAACGGTAGAGGACGCCGTAGGCCACGAAGGCAAAGGGCAGCATCCAGTACAGACCTACCAGCAGCAAGACAAAAGCCGCCCAAAAGGCAATTTTGACCAGGAAATAAACGAGAAAAATGTTCAGGCAATTGCCGTGGCTTTTCCGCCGCGATGCCAACAATGCCTGCCATGGCGACATACCTTGGTCAAGCACCAGCAATGGGCTAAACGACAGCGTTACCGCCAGATAAATCCCCGGAACAATCAAACAGACAAGGCCCAAGCCGACGATAATCGGTAAAAGGATGAACAGAAAGAGCAGCTTGGCGAGGTTCCGCGGGCTGAAGGAGATGAACATCATCTCCCAGCCGCCTTCCTGGCCACGGGCTTGGCACAGGCCAAGGTACCCGAGACCCGCCAGAAACAAACTGTTGAGAAAAAAAACGATGATACTGACAACGGTCAACCCGACAATGCCTCCTGCCGTTTTCGTATCCGGCAAAAAATGGACGACCGCGCCAAAGATCAGGTTGATCAGGACGACAATTACCGCCGCGCCCCAGACATGGCCTTTGACGCCTGTCAGTTTTTCCCACGCTTCGCGTAAAATGGGAGATACCGTCAAGCGGGCGGCCGGATCAGCCGCCAAGGCCGCGCTCCAGTTGATTTTCATAGGGCCCCCTCAGGAACAGGAATCGGCAAAGTTGTGACGGCAAGAGAACGGAGGCGGTGGCAAAACCGGAATCCTTCGCCACATACAGTTTGGCTCGTCGATAAAACGTGAGTATGCCCTGCCCAGGCGGGAAAAATCAAGCCCTGAAAACGGAAAAACCCATGGAAATCATTCTCATGGCCGCCATGGCCGCCAACCGGGTCATCGGGCGCGGCAGCGGCATCCCCTGGCACAATCCGGAGGAACTGCGTTTTTTCAAAGAAACCACCATGGGCCACGCAGTAATCATGGGCAAAAACACCTTCTCTTCTCTGGGCCGGGCCTTGCCTGGGCGCCGTAACATCGTCATCAGTCGCGACCCGGCCTTGGCCGCCCCCGCCTGTGAAACCGCCTCTTCCCTGGCGGAAGCCTTGGCTTTGGCCGCTGGTGAAAAAGACCATGTATTCGTTATTGGCGGTGGGCGGGTTTTTGCCGAGGCCATAGGGCTTGCCGATGGCATCATTGTCAGCGTTTTCGACGAAAACTATGAGGGCGACAGCGTTTTCCCGGAAATTCCCGCCTCCTTCCAGGAAATCAGCCGGGTTCGTCACGAAACGGCCATGCCGTTTACAGTTTTTCGTTACCAGCGCGGGTGATTGGTCATGCCGGTTTGCGATGTCGTCATCGTTGGCGCTGGCGCTTCCGGCCTGATGGCGGCGGCTTTTGCCGCAGCCACGGGAGCGCAAGTCAGCCTCTTGGAAAAGATGCCGCAAGCTGGCAGAAAGCTCTCGATCAGCGGCAAAGGTCGCGGCAATCTGACCAACACCGCCACCATCGCCGAAGCCATCAGCCATTTTGGCATAAACGGCAATTTTCTCCGCCAGGCCTTCGCCCGCTTTTTCCGCGATGATTTGCTGGCGCTCCTCGCTGAAGAGGGCATTGCCACGGTGGCCGAACGCGGCGGGCGCATCTTTGCCGCCAGTGGCCGCGCCGCGGATGTGACCACCGCCTTGCGCCGCCGGACCGTGCGGCTGGGGGCTGATCTGGCGGAAAATTGCCGCGTGCGGGCCATCCACCGCGACGGCGAACTCTTTATCGTAGCCACCGAGGCGGGTGCTATGACGGCGAAAACCGTGATTGTCACCACCGGCGGCGCCTCGTATCCGCGCACGGGATCAAGCGGCGACGGCTATCGCCTGGCTGCCGCCTT
>JAIRRG010000139.1 GCA_031256095.1 Desulfobulbaceae bacterium | reverse complement strand
GGAAAGAGATGCTTTTATAAAGTCGTACCACCAGGCAGGATATGGATGCAAGCGGTTCCTTATCTCCTCAATTCAAAAGTATGCAGTACAATGAACCATCAAACCGAAAATGCCTCGGTTGCTCAGAAAAAACCAAGTCATTTTCGTGGACGCTTATCGAATCGTGACTTGACGGTGTTGCTTGCCGACGGCAAAATGTTTGCCAAATCTCGCCCGCTACGAACTATGCCGCAATGTTCCAACGCTTGGGAACCCTATTTGTCGCCAACAGTGGCGGTCTTTTGGCTCGCTTCAGTGGCGCTGGCGGTTCCACTTATGGTTCCGATAGCTTGGCTTGCCCGGTTGAAACCGGCGGCCATCGCGGCAAGATAATCGGCCACCGCCTGATTGAGAAATTCTGGGGCGCAACGCCAGCACCAGTTCCCGACGGCGACTCCCGGAGTGTTCATGCGGCAGTCACCGCCAAACCCCAAGACATCCTGAAGCGGCACCATAGCCAACCTGGCGATTGAGGCATAGGCCAGATAGATAAGATCGCGATGGATGCCGTTTGCATCGTATAGGTCGCGGCCAACACTGGCCCGGATGCGGCGGCGAGCGTCATCGTCAAGGCTTGGGTCGAGATACCAGCCAAGGGTGGTGTTATTGTCATGGGTGCCGGTATAGACCACACAATCGGGACTGGCGAAATTCCACGGTAAAAAAGGATGGTCCGGGTTGCCGTCAAAGGCGAATTGAAGCACCTTCATGCCAGGGAATCCTAGCTCATCTCGCAGGAGGCGCACATCGTCGGTGATGATGCCCAAGTCTTCGGCGATGATATGCAACGCGCCCAAGCCAGCACCCATTTCGTCGAAAAAATCTCTGCCCGGCCCCTTAATCCAGGAACCATGCACAGCCGTGTCATGTGCCGCCGGAATTGACCAATACGCGGCAAAAGCGCGAAAATGGTCGATGCGGCTGATGTCGGCCCGCTGGCTGTTGATGGCGATGCGCCGCCGCCACCAAGCGTAGAGGCGTTCACGGACGGCGGCGTCGCGGCTGTGCCAGCGGTAGAGCGGGTTGCCCCAGCGCTGCCCGGTTTCAGAAAAATAATCGGGCGGCACCCCGGCGACATGGCTGGGCCGCAATGTCCCTGGCCGCAGCGTAAAAATCTCTTGATCGGCCCAGACATCGGCGCTGTCGAGGCCAACATAAATCGGAATGTCGCCAATTAGACCGACGCCGCGCCGCCGCGCCTTCCGCCGCAATTCGCGCCATTGACCGGCGAAAATGTACTGCTCGAAACGGTACAGATCGGCCTGGCGCCGGTATTTTTCCCGCGCTTGCCGCAAAGCGTGGTCGTCGCGCAGCGCCAGGGGCCGCAGCCAATCGAACCATCCCTGACCAGAAAATGCTTCTTTCAAGGCCATGAACAGGGCATAATCGTCAAGCCATGGGCTCTCTTTAAGAAATTCGGCGAAACCCGCTTCCGCTTCCGGGCGGAAGGCGGCGAATGCCTCGGCGAGAAGCCAGTTTTTCCAGGCTGAAACCGCCTGGTAGTCGGTGAGGTATGGGGAAAAACTGGGATGGCTGTCCAGTGCCGTCTGGCTTATCCGCCCCTCTTCGCGCAGGCTTTCTGGCGAAATCAGCAGCGGCGAGCCGGCAAAGGCCGAACAGCTCATGTAAGGAGAGTTATCGAAAAAAGGGGCGGTCGGCCCAACAGGCAGGAACTGCCAGTAGCTTTGCCCGGCCTGCTCGAGAAAATTGAGGAAACGGCTGGCGGCACCGCCAATATCGCCAATACCAAAGGGCGACGGCAGCGAAGTGATATGGGCGAGGATCCCGGCTCCTCGTCTTTTGCCATTCTTTTCCGAAACTTCGGCAACGGCGGCGGCATCACTTGTGGTTGGCATGAAGGGCCTCCGGGAACACGAAAATTTGGCAACCTTGACTTTATCTGTACTTAATGCTATTATCATAAGCTTACATTATGGGGTTGCACGGAAGCAACCCCCGTTTTCACCACCGGTGAGGTCATCGTCGCGATGACCGCTGTTTTATGCCATCCCCATGAGATGGCCTGTGCGCGCTGGCCGATGAGACCGGCCAGGACAAGCCGCTGTTTCAAATCCGTCCATTTTTTGCATCATTGAGGAACGCCTGTGCTTTTTTCAGAAATCAAAGAGACTTTGCTTCAGGCCAGCAAAACGGAAGGTTGCATCAGCTATAACGATCTGAATGACATGCTCCCGGAAGATGTCAAAGATCCCTCGGTCATCGAGAACATTTATGATTTTCTCGATGACAACAACATTTCGCTGGTGACGGTTGATGAAACCGGCGAAAAGCGCACCCTTTCCGGGGAAATCTGGGAAAAAAAATCGGAACCCGGCGACGACATCAAGGACGATGCCCTGGTGTCGACAGGCGATGACGACAACCATGACGCCGAAGAGACCACCACCACCTACCTACGGGAAATGGGGCGCTTCGGCCTTTTGACCCCGGAGGACGAAGCCAAATACAGCAAGACCATTCGTCAGGGTTTCGAGTCGATCATCGCGGCGATTCGTGAAGATGCCTCCGGCGTCCGGGAAATTCAGGCCCTCAAGGAACGGCTCAATTCCTGGGAAAAGCGCGACCCAACCCTGAAACCGAAAAAAACCCAGCTCAATTATATGCGCCAGAGCGTCGGCGCCATCGCCAAAAAGTACATGGATGTGCGCGACCTGTTTGCGCTGCACGCGAAAATCGAAGCCTACAGCCGCTCCATTGAAACGGCCAAGGATACGATGATCCGCGCCAATCTGCGTCTCGTCGTCTCGATCGCCAAACGCTACATGCACCAGGGCCTGACCCTGGCCGACCTGATTCAGGAGGGCAATCTCGGCCTGATGCGGGCGGTGTTCCGTTTCGATTACACCAAGGGGAACAAATTCTCCACTTACGCCAGTTGGTGGATTCGCCAGGCGATCACGCGCGCCATTCTTGACAAAACCCGCACCATCCGCCTGCCGGTGCATTTCCTTGAACTGCGCAGCCAGTTTTTCAAATCGTTTTATTCGCTGTTCAAAGAACTGGGCCGGGAACCAACGCCCCTGGAAATCTCGCAGCATATCGACTTGTCGATGGACAAGATATTGTCGATCCTTGAAGCGTCGCGCGAGCCGATTTCGTTAGAAACTCCGGTCGGCGACGACGACTCGACGCTTGGCGATTTTTTAGAGAATCAGGAATCGCAGTCGCCTTACGAGGCGGTACAGACCAGGGAACTGGCGGGCCGGGTAACGGAAATTTTATCGACTCTCAGCGAACGCGAGGAAAAGATCATCCGCCTGCGCTTTGGTATCGGCGAAAAGGCCGAATACACGCTCGAAGAAATTGGCAAACGCTTCAATGTGTCGCGCGAGCGTATTCGCCAGATCGAAAAAAAGGCCCTGAACCGGCTGCGTCATTCGAGCCGCCGCGATAAACTGAAATTTTTCATTGACTGATACCCCGCGCGTCCGCGGGCGGGCCGGGGTCATGCCCCGGCTTTTTTTTTGCGCGGGCAGCGGCAAGATGAGCGCGTGCAAGCTTTGGCAAAAAAAATCCTCATCGCCATCACTGGCGCCAGCGGCATGATCTTTGCCCGTTCCTTTCTCCGACTGTTACAAGCGGCGGAGAGGACGGTGGATGGCATCTGTTCCGAGGCCGGGCAGCAGGTGCTGGCCCACGAACTGGCGGCGCTTCCGCAAGAACTGCCTGGCGTCAGCCGCTGGTTTTCTCCCGATGATTTGGCAGCGCCGCCAGCCTCCGGTTCCAGTTGTTACCAGGCGATGGTGATTCTACCCTGCACCATGGGAACGCTTGCTGCCGTCGCCAGTGGCCAATCGCGCAACCTCATCCACCGCGCCGCCGATGTCATGCTCAAGGAGCGCCGCCCGCTACTCCTGGCAACGCGGGAAACACCCTTTAACCGTATTCATCTGGAAAACATGCTGCGTGCCCACGACGCCGGAGCCACCATCTGCCCGCCGCTGCCAGGCTTCTATCTGCGCCCTGAAACCCTGGAAGAAGCCGCCGACACCTTTTCCTGGCGGCTGGCCGACATGCTCGGCATTGATGTCGCCGGTCGCGCCCGCTGGGGGGAGTGACATGATCAAGCTGGCGGTGCTCCTAGAAATGATCAAGTTCAAGTTCACCGTTTTCGCCCTGCCGTTTGCCCTGACTGGCGCTTTTTTGGCGGCCAGGGGCCTGCCCAGGGTTATGATCTTTTTCTGGATCGTCGTCGCCATGGTCGGCGCCCGCACCAGCGCCATGGCCTTCAACCGCATCGCCGACAAAAGTTTTGATGGCGATAATCCCCGCACCAGTCACCGCGCCCTACCCAGTGAAGCGGTGTCGGCAAAGGCGGCCTGGGGTCTGACGCTGGGCGCGGCGCTGCTGTTTTTTTTCGCCGCCTGGCAATTGAATCCGTTGGCCCTCAAAGTTTCGCCTTTCGCTCTCGCCCTTATCTGGGGCTATTCCTATACCAAACGTTTCACCACCTGCTGCCATTTGATCCTCGGTCTGTGCCTGGCCATTGCCCCTTTGGGGGGATGGGTGGCTGTTTCGGGCAATCTCAGCAATTATCCATGGGTTTTGTCACTGGGCGTGGTTTTCTGGGTCGCCGGCTTCGACATTATCTACTCCTGCCTCGACAGCGGCTATGACCGCAAGGCCGGTCTCTTTTCGCTGCCATCACGCCTAGGCGCGCCGCGGGCATTGCGGCTGGCCGCCGTTTTCCATCTGCTGGCCATCGTTTTTTTCATCCTCGCTGGCTGGGCCTGTCATCTGCACTGGCTATATTACCTTTTGCTGCTGGCGGCGGCGGCGGCGTTATGGTACCAGCACCATATCGTCAAAGCGGACGACCTGTCGCGGGTACACCTGGCCTTTCAGGCCATAAACAGCGCCATCAGCGTTGTCATTTTTTTCGCCGTCTGGCTGGCCTTGGCCGTCGCCTAACGCCAGATTTCCGGGATGTTGCGCCCACGCAGCGAATCGTCATGCGGGAAAACCTGGTCCTTTCCTTGATGTTTTGGCCGATCATGAAATGCCATGACCTTTATGACAAGCGGAGCGGCACGCTTATCTGGTACAGTGGCGACGAATGCCGGCTGCCAATCAAAATCAACGCGAAGATTCTGATTGGCTCCCTGACCGCCCGGCAGATTGTCTACGAAAGCTGATTACTTATGAAAATCCTCGCCACCGGCGCTGCCGCAGCCAAGAGGAACATGACGGAGGAGCCCATGACTAACGTGATACAGACCACGAATTTTCCCAGTTTGAAACTGGCGCACCGCGGCAAGGTGCGCGATATGTACGAGATTCCCGGCCACCCAGACAAGCTTTTGATGGTGGCCACCGACCGCATCAGCGCCTACGACGTGGTCATGGGCGATCCCATTCCTGGCAAAGGCCAGCTATTGACCCAAATGTCGCTCCTCTGGTTTCGGCTTTTGGGCGATATTGTTGAAAATCACCTGATCACCGCCGATGCCGATCAGTACCCAACCGCCTGTCTCCCCCACGCCGAAGAGCTGCGCGGGCGCTCAATGCTGGTGAAGAAGACTAAGCCGCTGCCGGTCGAGTGCATTGTTCG
>JAIRRG010000124.1 GCA_031256095.1 Desulfobulbaceae bacterium | reverse complement strand
CGCGCACGTGCCCCGCCATCGCGCCGCGAGGCGGCCCACATTCGGCGGTTACGGCCAACTTGCCGGCGGCAAGAACTTTTTCGAGGTTGCTATTGGTTTTCATTCTGCTAAATCCTCTCTGATGATCTTACGTGGTCCACCACCCTGAGCCGTTTTCCAATCCTTGGCGGGAATGATTTCCATATACTGCTGGGTCTGACCAAGCGCTTCCAGACGCTCCCAGATCAGGTGCCAGGCGCAGGGAACATCGGGAGTAATCTCACAGACGCCGTTCGCCGAGCCGCCACAGGGGCCGTTCATCAGCCGCTTGGCGCAGCGGGCGATCGGGCAGATGCCGCCGGTAACGCCCAAAAGGCAGTTACCACAACCGGCGCAACGCTCGTCCCAAACACCCTGGCGTTCGCTGCCACCCATAAACCTGGTGTTCAGGGCCGGGAAAACCGGCTTGGCGTAGCGCATGGCCATCTGCTGGACGCCACAGCCGCAGGCCATGGAGACAACCGCATCGGCCTGCCCTACCAGGCCGGCCACTTCCTCGACATACTCCGGGTCACATTGACGCTCAAGGGTATGCTCGACGATCTCTACATCCTTGCCGCTTTTCCGGGCGGCCATTTTCAGGGCTGAGGCCAGAAGGCCCACTTCCTTACGGCCACCGGCGGCACAGACGGTGACACACTCATTGCAGCCGAGCAGCAGGATTCTGCCGTAGGGCGCAATGTATCCTAACAATTCTTCCAACGGTTTTCGTTCCGCAGTAATCATGTTCGTTTATTCTCCTCGAGAGCCGTAATTCATGCGGCCTTCCCGCAACAGGAATTCTTCCCCTTGACCGGACTGGGGCCAAGGGCACGTATTTTCTCAGTGATGGCGGTGGCGGTCTCGGCAAACTCCTTGCCCTGGCCCGCCGACATCCCCGCCATTTCCAGTCGCTCGGCCTCAATACCGATTTCTTGCAAATACTTCTTCGTGAATTCGACACGGCGGGCGGCCTTGACGTTGCCGTCCTTGAAGTGGCAATCGCCAACCAGACAACCGGCGACCAAGACACCATCGGCACCTTTTTCAAAGGCGGTGAGCAGGTGTTTGGCGTCAACCTTGCCGGTGCAAGGAACACGCACGATCTTCACTCCCGCCGGGTAGGAAAGCCGCTGGCTTCCGGCGGTGTCGGCGGCGGTATAGGCGCAGTAGTGGCAGCAGAAGGCCACAATAACAGGTTCAAACTGTTCCATTATACGTTCACCTTGGCTAAAAGTTGATCGAGGCTGGCAAGAATCTGGGCATCCTCGAATTGGTTGAGCTGAATGGCCTTGGCCGGACATTCCGCCGCGCAGGTGCCACAGCCATGGCATTTGGCCGGATCGATATACGAACGGCCCAGGCCCTTGTCATCGGTACACGAACAGCCTAGACCCTGGTCATCGACGGTGATTCGCGGAACATCAAACGGACAGACGCGGACACAAATCAGACAGGCGGCGCAACGGTTGCGGTCAACATGGGCGAAGTTCGCCTCCCGCACCAGCGTGTCGTTGGCCAAAACGGTCAGGGCGCGGGAAGCCGCCGCCCGGGCCTGGGTCAGGTTTTCAAAGATGACTTTCGGCGAATGGGCGGTGCCGGCGACGAAGAAACCAGCCTTATCCATATCGACAGGCCGCAGCTTGACGTGCATTTCGGCGAAATAACCGTCCTCGGTCAACGGCAGCCCGAACACCTTGGCCAAAGCTTGGTTCGACTCACGGCTGGCGACAAAACCGGTACTGAGGCCAACGCAGTCGGCGCTGACCACCACCTGCCGCCCCATAATGGCATCGGTATAGGTGACGTTGACAAAATTCCCCGCCGCCTCGACCTGGGGTGGATTATCGGTCTTGTAACGGACGAAGATCACGCCCAAGTCGCGGGCCTTCTGATAGTATTCCTCGAAACGGCCATAGGTGCGCAGGTCGCGGTAGAGGACGAAGATGCGGACATTCGGATTTTCCTTCAAGATGGCCAAAGCATTTTTTATACTGCTCTGGCAGCACAGCCGCGAGCAGTTGGGATTATCGGCGTCGCGCGAGCCAACGCACTGAATCATCACCACGTTGTTCCACTTCTTGACTTCCTGCAGCCGCTCGCTGACCACTTTCTGCAAGTCGAGCTGGTTGCAAACGCGGCTGTTTTCTCCCAAGAGAAAGGCCTTAGGCTGATTGGGCGTGGCGCCGGTAGCCAGGATGGCGGCGCCATGCTCGATTTCTTTGTAAGCCCCATCCACCGACAGACCGGTGCGGAACAAACCGGCCTGGCCACTGTGGTCAACCACTTGAGTCTTGGTGAAGACCTTGATATTCGGATGCTTGGTGGTTTTCTCGGCCAAGCCAGCAAGCAAAGCCCGCACGTCGCCGCCTTCGATGGTTTTGACGAGATTTCTGGCGACACCACCCAATTCGGTGCTTTTCTCAACCAGATAGACCTGCGCGCCCTGGTCGGCTAACTCAAGAGCCGCAGTCATGCCGGTAACACCACCACCGACCACCAGGGCATTTTTATTGGTCGCGACAACATGGTCGGCCAGAGGCTTGGCGGCGATGACGTTGGCCAGCGCCACGGCCAGCATTTGCCGCGCTTTGGCGTTGGCCTCCTGCGGCTGATCGCCATGGACCCAGGCCACTTGTTCGCGGATATTGGCCACTTCAATCAGGTATTTATTGATACCCATTTGCCCGAGCAATGCCTGATATTTGCCCAGTTCGTAACGCGGAGATGAACCGGCGATGACGACGCGGTTGCAACCCTTGGCCATGAGAGTAGATTTCAGGCTTTCGAGGGTGACGGCGCAACCGCAGGAGGTGTCGAAGACGGCGGCGCAGACGACATGCGGAATTTTTTCGGCGTACTCGACCAAGGCTTTGCTGTCGATCACCGAGGTATCCTGACCGCACATGGTGACAAGCACACCCACCTTCGGCGCTTCAACGGTCTCCGGCATTATAGCCGGCGCCTCGGCCCGCGGACGCGGGGTAATGGCCACCTTGCCGCCAGCCAGGCAGGAAGCGGCGCTGGCCTGGGTCATCGTCTCAGGAATGTCCTTGCCGCCCTGGATGGTGCCGCAGACATAAACGCCAGGCACCGAAGTGGCGACGGCGTTGAAGCAGTCGGTTTTTGGGAAACCGTCGGCATAGAGCTCAACGCCCAGGTCTTCGGCCAGCTTCTTGACATCGGCATTCATCTTGAAGCCGGTGGACAGCACCACCATGTCAAATTCCTCAGTGATGTGCTTGGGCGCTTCATCAAGGGTGTAAATGACTTGCAGCTTATCAACGCCTTCAGGGCGCAGGACATCGTGCGGGCGGGCATGCACCAAACGCACCCCGTACTGCTCCTTGGCGCGGGTCAGGTATTTTTCATAATCCTTGCCAAAGGTGCGCATATCCATGTAGAAAATGGTCGTTTCGATTCCTTGGTCGAAACGCTCGCGCGTGACAATCGCCTCTTTCAGGGCAAACATACAGCAGGCGCTCGAGCAGTAACTGGCGGCGCCTTTTTGCAGGCCGCGAGAGCCAACGCACTGAATCCAGGCGACTCTTTTCGGCGGCTGGCCGTTGGAGGGGCGCAGCAGCTTGCCGCCGGTCGGGCCGGAAGCCGACAGCATCCGCTCATATTCGAGGCTGGTCACCACATCCGGCTGCGCCGCGTAGCCGAAATAATCGAGATGGCTGGGATCGAACAGATCGGCGCCAGCGGCCATGATGATCGAACCGCATTGTACCTGTTCGGCCTTCGGCAAAGCGTCCGGCTCAATCGCCCCCACTGGGCAGCATTTGCGCAAGGCCTCTTTGTCGCCGCATTTGGCCATGTCGATGACATAGGCATAAGGCGTCGCTTTGGGGTAACGCATACAGGTGGGCGCACGCGGGTCAAGCCCGGGAGCAAAGCTGACGCATTGTGGAAATTGACGCAGGCACTCACCGCAGGCCGTGCATTTTTCCACATTGATGAAACGAGGCGCGGTCATGAGGGAGGCGGTGAAATTCCCCTCCTTGCCGCTGACCGCCGTCACCGTGGTCAGGCCACGCATATCGAGATGGCCGCCACGCCCTTCTTTGGCTGTAAACGGGGCCACCGTGCAAAGATCACAGTTATTGGTTGGGAAGGTGCGATCAAGCTGGGCCATCAGGCCGCCGATGCACGGCGCCTTATCGACCAGGATCACGTCTTTTCTGGCTTCCGCGAGATCCAGCGCCGCCCGGATGCCGCCCAATCCCCCGCCGACCACTAACACAGTACCGTTGGATTGAAGTTTTGTTTTGTTTTGCATTGCTACCCTATTTGGTCAAGGTTCACGAGGGGGAACATCCCCGCCCGCGGACAACCGTCGCCGTAAGGCCGAGGCATTGGGCTAGACACATTCTCTAACAAGCCCAGGCAAACGCCGCCTTCGGCATAAAACGCGACAGACGGAAGCCGCAACCGCGACATCCGCCTGTTTTTTTCACATCAATGCTCAGACTCAGGATGAAAGACGTCGACGTCTTTCAAGTCATCGCCGAGATAGGCCCGTTCGTTCGGCCCCAAAATGCCCAGCGCCAGACAAAGCACTGTCCAAATATGCACCGTCTTGTATTTGCCGCCAAAGTGATGCCCGATGTCATGCACCTGGGCGTGGCAGTTATGGCAGCCAGTGACGCAGTAATCGGCGCCGGTGGCCATGATCTGGTCGAATTTAGCCTTGCCATAGGCGCGGCGCGCATCCGGGAAACCCGATTGCAGGAAGCCGCCGCCGCCACCACAGCAGTAGTTGTTCGATTTATTCGG
>JAIRRG010000063.1 GCA_031256095.1 Desulfobulbaceae bacterium | reverse complement strand
CACTCTACCACTGAGTTATTCCCGCAATGAAGCGCAAGTATAAAAAAAGCCTCCTTCCTTGTCAAGGCCGGGAGTAGTCAAAGCCTGGCTAAGTTTTCCAGCATGAACAATCTGGCCCGTGCGCTCAAAGTCGAAGTAAGCCGCCAGCCGTAAGAGGTAAAATTTTGTGCGGGTTACTCATACACCGCCGCTTCGCTCAAGGGTTTGCCGCGCAGATCTTTTTCCGACATCAGTGGCGTTTGGCCATCAAGTGGCCAGACGATGCCGACCGTCGGGTCATTCCATAGTAGGCAGTGTTCGTCTTCTGGATGGTAGTAATCGGTGGTCTCATAGAGGAAATCGGCAAATTCGGACATGACAAAAAAGGCGTGGCCGAAGCGCTCCGGCACCCACAGTTGCCGCTTGTTGTCGGCGGAGAGGATTTCACCAACCCAGCGGCCAAAGGTCGGCGAATTTTTACGCAGATCAACGGCCACGTCGAAGACCGTGCCATTGACCACGCGCACCAGCTTGCCCTGGGGATGGGCTAGTTGGTAATGGATGCCGCGCAGTACACCCTTGCTGGAACGGGAGTGATTAGCTTGGGCGAAATGAAATTCTATGCCGGTTTGCTCCTTCCAGGCGCGAAAATTAAAACTCTCCATGAAAAAGCCGCGCTGGTCGCCGAACACCTTTGGTTCGATCAACAGCACGTCATCAATCATGGTTTTGATCACCCGCATTGTGGTTCTCCTCAGGCTAGGGCCTGTCCATACATTTCAGTATAATATTTCTGATACGAGCCATCAATCACGGCATTGACCCAGGCGGTGTTGGCCAGATACCAGTCGATGGTGGCGGCGATGCCGGAGGCAAAACCCATTTCAGGTTGCCAGCCCAGCTCGGCTTGAATTTTCGCCGGGTCAATGGCGTAGCGGCGATCGTGGCCGAGCCGGTCTTTGACGAAGGCGATCAATTCCCGGCGCGGTCGGCCCGTCGGTAATAAGCCGCGCTTTTCATCGAGGATATCGCAAATCGTGGTGACAACTTCGATGTTCTGTTTTTCATTGTGGCCGCCGATGTTGTAACTTTCGCCGTCTTTCCCCTGTTCGATGACCAAGAGAATCGCCCGGCAGTGATCTTTGACGTAAAGCCAGTCGCGGATATTTTTGCCATCGCCGTAGACCGGCAACGGCTTGCCATGCAGGGCGTTATTGAAGATGAGCGGGATCAGTTTCTCTGGAAATTGATATGGCCCGTAATTGTTCGAGCAGTTGGTGATGCGTACTGGCAAACAGTAGGTGTGAAAATAGGCGGCAGCCAAATGGTCGGACGAGGCTTTTGAGGCCGAGTAGGGCGAACGCGGCGCATAGGCGGTGGTTTCCGTGAAATAACCGCCCGTGCCCAAAGAACCATAAACCTCGTCGGTGGATACGTGTAAGAAACAGGGAGCGTTTCCTTGCCAGGAGGAGCCGAGCCACAAAGACCTGGCCGCTTCCAGCAGGGTGAAGGTGCCGAGAATATTGGTTTCAATGAAAGCGGCTGGCCCGGCAATCGAGCGGTCAACATGCGACTCGGCGGCGAAATGGGCGACTGTATCGACTTTTTCTTCAAAAAAAAGCTGTCGCATGGCCGGGGCGTCGCAAATGTCGACGCGGACGAAGCGGTAATTTTCTCCTTCTTCAATACCGGCTAGATTTTGCGGGTTGCCAGCGTAGGTCAGTTTATCGACGTTGATGATACGCCAGCCGGGGCGTTCCGCATGGATAAGGCGGACGAAGTTGGCGCCGATGAAGCCGCAGCCGCCGGTGACAAGGATTGTTGGCGTCATAATGTTTGCATTCCGTAAAAAAAATCATATTGTAACCAGCTCCGTCTGAAAGCAGGATGGGCTTATACCGCATCCACCTTCCCTAAGCAATTGTTTGCCAATTTTTCCGAAAATGACGACCCAGATTGAACAAGAAGTTGCCCGCCGCCGCACTTTCGGCATCATTAGTCACCCAGATGCCGGCAAAACCACCCTCACAGAGAAATTACTGCTTTTCGGTGGCGCCATCAATATGGCTGGGGCGGTGAAGTCGCGCAAGGCCCAGCGCCACGCCACCAGCGACTGGATGGCCATTGAGCAGGAGCGCGGTATTTCCGTCACCACCTCGGTGATGAAATTTACCTACCGCGATCATGAGGTGAATCTGCTCGACACCCCCGGCCATCAGGATTTTTCCGAGGATACCTATCGTGTTTTAACCGCTGTTGACTCGGCGATCATGGTCATCGACAGTGCCAAGGGCGTTGAGGCGCAGACGGAAAAATTGATGGAGGTCTGCCGGATGCGCAACACGCCGATTATCACCTTCATCAACAAATTGGACCGCGAGGGCTTACCGCCTTTGCAACTGCTGTCGGAAATTGAGGATAAGTTGCAGATCGAATGCGCGCCCTTGTCCTGGCCGATTGGCATGGGCAAGGATTTCAAGGGCGTGTGGAACCTGCGGGCTGGCGGCCTGCACCTGTTCAAGGCTGGCGGCGAAACCCGCGACACCGGCGGTGTGATCATAGACAATCTTTCCGACCGGCGTCTTGATGATTTCTTGGGACGGCAGGCCGAGGATTTGCGTAACGATTTGGAACTCTTGACCGGTGCTGCCAACCCGTTCAATTATGACGAATACTTAAAAGCCAGCCAATCGCCGGTTTTTTTTGGCAGCGCCATCAATAATTTCGGAGTACGGGAGATGCTCGACGCCTTTGTCGAAATGGCGCCACCGCCCGCTCCCCGGCAGAGCCAGAGCCGCCTAGTATCGCCCAATGAGGAACAGTTTTCCGGCTTCGTATTCAAAATTCAGGCCAATATGGATCCGGCACACCGGGACCGCATCGCCTTTTTCCGCATTTGTTCCGGGCGATTCACGCGCGGCATGAAGGTGCGCCACCACCGGCTAGAAAAGGATGTCGCCCTGAATAACGCCACCATCTTCATGGCCCAGGAGCGGGCCAATGTCGATGAAGCCTGGCCCGGCGACATTATCGGCCTGCACAACCACGGCACAATCAAAATCGGCGATACCTTTTCCGAAAAAGAGCCGCTAAAATTCATCGGTATTCCCAATTTCGCGCCGGAACACTTTCGCCGCGTCTTGCTGAAAAATCCGTTAAGGCTGAAACAGTTACAGAAAGGTCTGATTCAACTGGCCGAAGAAGGGGCGATTCAGGTATTCCGCCCAAAGATTGGCTCCGACTACATCATGGGCGCGGTTGGTGTCTTGCAATTTGAAGTGACCATGGCGCGTCTGAAAAACGAATACGGCGTCGATGCCATCTACGAGCCGGTCAACTATCAGGCTGCCCGCTGGATTCACTGCGACGACAAGAAAAAGCTGGCCGAATTCGAGCGCAAAAACGGAGGGGCTTTAGCCATCGATTCGGAAGGATTTCTCACCTATCTGGCCGACAGCGAATGGATGATGAAATTTTTTATCGAGAAATGGCCGGATATCGAATTCTGGAAAACCAGGGAGATTATTTAGGCCTTTTACGTCAAAATGTCAGTAGGTTGATCGAAAAATATGCCGGACTTTTACTATTTGCTGTCAATTGATTCCAGTACTGCTGACCAATGACGATGGCGGTCGATTCCGACGCCGCGGATGCTACATAATTTTGTTTGCTGATGGCAACGAAATTATGCCTCGGTGCCACCGCCGGTAATCCCAAATTCGACGGGTACTTTGACGAAAAAGACCTGTAAACTGGATTCTTCGATTTTCGCAAACAGGGCGTCCGCTTCATCGGAGGTGACGGCCATGGTGATTTCAGTCGGCTGTTCAGCCAGCTCGAAAAAATGGGCCGAGTAGTATTTACCGTCGCGGCCAAAACCGGTTTCAGCGTTGCTTAACGTTCCACCCTTGATACCAAGCTCTTTGGCCGCCTTCATGATCCATTCGGCAACGCCGAGCACCCCATGTCTCCTTCCTCGCTGCGTGTAGAACGTGAGTTGGTAACCGTGCATGCAAGAACCTAATTGAAAAATTGTTTGATCAGCGCCAAGGTACCCATGCCAAGGAACAGGGCGACAAGCGATCCGCCGACGTGCAAGGCGATGGCGGCCATGGCCATGAGAAACCGCTGCTGTTGCAGCAAGGTGCCGACTTCGGCGGAAAATGTGGAAAATGTTGTTAAGGCGCCCAAAAATCCGGTGATCACCAGCAGTCGCCATTCTGGCGCTATTTCTGGAAAAAAGGAGAAGATGCTGATTGCCAGGCCGATGCAGTAGCCGCCAATAATGTTAGCAGCCAGCGTACCCAATGGAATCGGCGGGAAAACCGCATTGAGAGCCAGCCCCAAAACCCAGCGGCAGAGGGCGCCGAGGACGGCACCGGCGCTGATTGCACATATGGAATTCAATATGGCCATTTACAGGCAGTGGGCGGCATGATGTGTATAAAAACAGCGAATCTGTCGCGACGTTCCTGAGCGGATTGCCATGACTTTTTATCACCAGGTATCAGGCAATACCGATATATGAACAAACGGTCCCGCCTTTTTGGGTGGGCAGTTAGGTGACAGGGGTGCGGCGGCGAGGCTTAGAACGAGAGCGTCAGCTTGTTGCTGATCATGATAATACTGTCGACATTGGAATACTCGCTGCGGTTCTTGAACAGGTCGCCGGTATCCATATAGCCGAGATGCAGTTCGTAGTTGAGATTGGGAAGCAGACTGTAGATGACTCCGAGGTTGGCTTCCCAGCTGGAGCGGTTTTCAGACTTCAGATTGTCGCTCCACATGCTGTGGGTCATCCCGAAGACGCTTTTGACCGCGAGGGATTTTCCGGCCTCAAAGCGGGCGGCGATAGCGAAGCCTTCGACCGCTTCTGGATTGCTGCCGATTGAAGTCGGAGAGTTGAAACGTTGCTGCCCGGACAAGACATCAGCGGCGGCGCTCGTGATCATCAACGGCCCGTAATCCTGTGGGCTGATGGCGGTGGCGCTGTCAAAATCAGTAATATTTCCGAAGCTATAGGTTGTTACCCGATAAGCGCTATGGGTCTCCGGGTTCAAAACATACGGCGTCATCGCCATGGCCGACGAGGCCATGAAGACAACGAATAGCGGCAAAATCAGTACTTTCAGGACAGTGCCCATAACCCCCTCAGTGTGCGTTGGGTACAAATACTTGTACGAATATGAGGTGAAACGTACAAAAAGTCAAGCGATAATCACCCATAAAAAAGGAACTTGTCATTTTTTTACCTGCCGTTGCCGCCGCCCAACGCTTTAGCGAGATTAACCCGATTGCCGCGCCGCGCCAACTTGTTTTCGACCAAGGCCGATCCCCGCCTGCTGTTGCCGTTCCTGGCGTTGAGTCATGATTCCAAGAGAAAGTCTCCGACCTTGGGGTAGTGCCTCTCATCAAGTGCCCAGCGCCGCCCCTCTCATTGCATAGCTACGATAAATATCGAGCTATTAGCTCTCTTTTGGGCCCTGTCGACAACATTGCCAACCAGGCCGGCGATGCCTCAATCTTTGTCTGCGCCAACGGCAAGGAGATGTTTGCTTCAGGCATGGCAAATCATTGGTCAAAAAAACCGCTGGGGGATGACCAGCGACGAAAATCACGATACACTTCAACTGTTCTAACCGCTGTCATTGCTCTAGCCCCAATCTCCAAAGGAGCGACCAAAAGCAACGGCGATCGCGCTGTGGCCATTGGGATTTGGGGATTGTTTGCCGATGTTACCACCCCTTATGCGATTTAGATTTTGCTTGTGATATTTGACCAGAAGCGATTGATAGCTCATTTAAAAAGTATTGGTGAACAGCCATGGATGCACAACAACCCGCCGCTCCAGTCGACAAGCCGTGGTATAAACGATGGTGGTTCCGCGCCCTGGCCGGAATCGTTATTTTTGTTATTTTGTTGCTTATCGCTTTGCCATTTGCCGCCAAATACGCCCTCAAACGCTGGCTGGAGCAAAACGGCGCCGAGCAGGCCGTCGTCGATAGCCTGCGCTACAATCCCTTCCTCGGTCGGGCCAGCCTGCGCGGTTTGGCTGTCGACATAGGTGGTCAGACACTGCTCAGTAATGGCGTGTTCAGCATCGACCTTGGCCTGAGCCGTCTGTTGAGCCACGATATTCATGTTGAAGATGCCTCCTACCGCGATTTGATGATTGATATTGAACAGAAGCCGGATGGCACCTGGCGTTTCGGCTCCTATAGCCTGACAGCAAATGGTGAGCCCAGTCCAGCCAGGCCGGAAAGCCAGCCGAGCAAATGGATTGTTTCGGCGCGTAATGTGGCGCTCGCCGCTTGCAAGGTGCATTTCAAGACCCCGGAACTTGACCTGACCCTAGTGGTTGATGAAGCGCGGCTGCAGGGCTTTTCCACGAGTGCCGCCGCCGCTCCGGCCACCTTTCATTTGCGGGGAACACTGAACGGCGAATCTGTCGATATTCAGCTCGATGCGGTAAAAATCGCGCCGTCGCTGGCTCTGAACGGGCATTTAAGTATCGCCGGTTTTGATCTGGCCATTATCAAAAAATATGTCGAAAAGGCGCTGCCGGATTTCGCCGGCAAAGCCAGCCTCAACGGCAAGGCCGCCTTTTCCCTCGATAATGGCGTGATCAAGGCGGATTACGATGGCGTCATCGACGTTGCCAAACCGTCTGTCGGCAACAACACCTTCAACACCGCCGCTGAAGACCTTTCCTGGAATGGGGCCGCCTCCTATCACCTGGCTAAAAATGATAGCGCCGTAACCGTGAAAGGGACACTGGCCTCCGTTAGCCTGAGTGTGGCTGTGCCCGGCGCCGGTTTTGTTGTCAAACACGACAAGATTACTCTGGCCGGTGACTGCGCCGTGCCGATTCTGCCGCTAGTTGCCGCCCACCATGACGGAATGCTCGAAACCGCCGGCACTGTCGTCGGTGTAAGGAAGATGAAAATCAGCCAGCAAAAGTTCAACTGGCAGGGCAAGAGCGATTGGTCGATGCCGGACGGCGTGTCGCGGGCGGTATTTACCGGCGCTTTGGCCACTGGCCGCACCAATTATGAAAACGGTGAAATGCGGGCTGGATCCGAAGCTATGACTGTGGCTGAACTGACCGGCGACATCGGCACGAAGCTGGCTTTCAAATCGCTGGCCGCCAATGGTTTGTCATTTTCCACCGGCGGCAAAAAGGCCACAAGTGCCTCGGTCGAGGCGGTCGGCATCGGTGCCGCCTCGACCGATGATTTCATTAATTGGCAAACACAAAATATCAGCGTCAAAAAGGCTGGGGCCGTACTGCCCGGCGCCATGCCCCTCAAACTGTCGCTGCTCGGGCTCGATATTGATCGGGTTTCCTCGGAAAATGCCGCCATTTGGAAGACCGGGAGGTTGCGTCTCCGCAATTTTGTCGCCAATTCGTCACGGGGGAGCAGTAGCCGCCTGGCTTCTCTCGGCACGGCGAAAATCACCGGCATCACGGCAACGAAAAAAGGCCAGGCCAAAGTCACAGAGGTCGATTTGGGCGATCTGTGTTTTTTGGGTTTTGAGAAAAAAGACGCCATCAGTTCGCTTGACCGTTTGCGGCTCCAGCAGTCGGCATTCAGTTTGAAAGATGGATTTTCCGCCGCCAGTTTGAGCCTGGAAGGACTGCGCGCCAGTCTTGAAAGAGACAAAGAGGGGAATTTCAACGTCTTGAGCCGCCTACAGGCAATGCAAAAGCCGGAAAGTGGCAAGAATGCCCCAAAAACAACCTCAGTGGCCGAAACTCCGCCGACCAAGGCCCACAAAGCGGAAGCCAGTGGCAA
This sequence comes from Desulfobulbaceae bacterium, assembly GCA_031256095.1. Taxonomy (GTDB): domain Bacteria; phylum Desulfobacterota; class Desulfobulbia; order Desulfobulbales; family Desulfocapsaceae; genus UBA8130. The sequence continues at coordinate 2,227 of JAIRRG010000063.1, read as the reverse complement.
GGCTGGACAAAAGAAAATACCACCGATCCGCATCGGCAAAATCAGCCTCGACGGTCGCATTTTGTACACTGACAAAACTCTGCCGATGGATTTCAACGCCGATGCCGAAATTAAAAAACTGACGATAGAAAATATCGACAGCGCCAATCCCGACCGCAAGACCGCCGTAACGCTTGAGGCTCAATTGGCTGGCCGGGCGCCGCTGGAGGTCAAGGGCGATGTTGCCCTGTTCGGGGATAAGCCGGATATCTCACTCGATATCCATCTGAAAAATTATCCGCTCAGCAATTTGTCGCCGTACACTGCCAAGGCAGTGGGCACGGCTCTCGCCTCCGGTGAATTGAAAGTCGATTCCACTGTCAGCCTGAAAAACGATTACCTCAAGGTGGAAAGCAAGACTTTGCTGCACAAGCTGGAGACGAAAACCCTGTCGCCGGAACTGGCGGCGCAGTTGAATAACCAACTGCCGCTGCCCTTGGACGCAGCCTTGGCCCTTTTGCGCGATAACGACCGCAACATTAAACTGGACATCCCAGTGGAGGGTGAGCTGTCCTCGCTCCATGTCGGTTTCTCGAGCATCGTCATCACCGCTTTGAGCAAGGCGATTATCCCGGCCGCCTCAGCCTATATGGTGTATGCCCTTGGGCCATACGGCGCTCTGGCCTATGTCGGTATGAAGGTTGGGCAAAAGATGATGCAGGTCAGCCTGCCGCCGGTGGAATTCCCCCCCGGCCAGGACAGCCTGACGTTAGTGCAGGATGATTATCTGCAACGGATCGCCAAAATTCTCAGCGAAAGACCGGAAACCGATTTACAACTGACGCCGAAGGTTGTGGCCGACGAATTGCTTCCTGGCGCGGCCAGCAAGAAGGCGGCTGGTACGGCCAGAGATGCCACGACTCCGGCGCCAAAACCACTTAGCCCGGAGATGACGAAAAAGCTGGAAGCTTTGGGACAAAAGCGGGCGGAAGCGCTGCGCCAGCGCCTGCATAACCAGTTCGGCGTTGATATCAAGCGGCTAATGATTAGCGAAACCCAGATCGTCCCGGACGGCAAACCGGAAGTATTGCCGTCGCTATAGGCGCGGAAGCCTCTTTGCCCACCCATAGCAAGATGGTGGCTGTTTTCGCTTGAGTAAGAAGAAAACCCGAAAGGAGCCGATATGAACACGTTGCTGCCTCTTTTGAGTCTTGTACCCGCTGCTTTGTTTGCCGTCTCAGCCGAAGCCTTACAGGCCAAGTCGAAGTCGCTGGTCGGCAAGGCTGTCGCCGTTGGCGATTTTTCTGTGCTGCCGCTATTAGACCGGGAACACAGTTTTCCGCTCAATCTTTTTCACGGCACTGACGAAGCGGCGATCCTAGCCATGGCTGGCGGGCCACAGGCGGCTGGCTCGTTCAATGTCTTTTTGCTTGCACACGGCCAGGAACGTTTCCTGGTCGATGCCGGCAACGGCACGCTGCGGCCTGAAAGACAGGGGCAACTGCCGCTCTGCCTGCAAGCAGCGGGCACCGCTCCGGAAAATATCAGCAACATTTTTATCACCCACGCCCACAGCGACCATATCGGCGGATTGGTCAAGGATGGCAAACCGGCTTTTCCCAGGGCGCAAGTCCATATGCCCAGGGCCGAGTATGACTATTGGATGGATGATGAGGCTATGCGCCAGGCGCCGGAAAACGTCGGCAGCATGTTTACGCTGGCCCGTGGCGTCTTGCGCCTGCTCGAAGATGGTAAGCTGCTGCGCCTCTTTACGCCGGGCGAAACGCTCGCTGCCGGCATTACCAGCGTTGCCATTTTTGGTCACACCATGGGCCATACCGGTTATATGCTCACATCCAGAGGTAAAAAAATCTTCTTTGTCGGCGATCTGCTCCATGCTGAGGCGATACAGTTTGCCCGCCCAGACATCAGCCTTGTTTTCGATGCTGACCAGTCTATGGCCGCGGAAACGCGCCGGCGCGCCTTGAAACAGGTTGCCAGCGAGGCAATTCCCATTGCCGCCACCCACCTGCCTTTCCCCGGCATCGGCCTGGTACGGCTCGCCGGATGTGGCTACAGCTTCGAGGTGTTCAAGTAATTCAATTTATAAATCAAGACTATATAATAGCTCCTGTCATATAAAGGAGAAGGGTTTGAAAAGAGGTAAACTTGGGTGGGGAGAAGAGAGTAATCTGTCAACGGCATAAAGCCTCTCGCAATGCGAAGCTCTCTTTTCACCCAAGCGTCT
>JAIRRG010000009.1 GCA_031256095.1 Desulfobulbaceae bacterium | reverse complement strand
CACTCTCGATAGCCTGCCACGGAAAGAGATGCAATCCGGGCTGGCTGAGGTGTTGAAAGACGGTCTGATTCGCGACAGCGCTCTTTTCGATTTTCTTGCGGCCAAAAGAGAAAAAATTTTTCACCTCGATGCCGCGGCCCTCACCGACACAATTGTCGCCTGCTGCTGCATCAAAGCGGAAGTGGTCATGGCCGACGAACGGGAAGGCGGTCTGCGCCGCATCCTCAACTTTGGCCATACCCTTGGTCATGCCGTCGAAGCCGCCTCCGGCTACAGTCTGTCACACGGTTTCTCGGTCAGCATCGGCATGATGGCCGCCGCCCGCCTGTCGGCAAGGCGCGGGCTGCTGACATCCTCGGCGCGAGACAAGATATATACTGCTCTCACCGCCTACGGGCTGCCGGTGGAAATCCCGCCGGAACTTGATCAGGAACGGATTCGTTTCTTCCTGAAAACCGATAAAAAAACGGTGGCTGGGCGGCTGGTCTTCGTACTGCTGCATGGAATCGGCCAGGCCGAGATGTATGACGACGTTACTGGGGAAGAAATCGCCGCCCTGTTCGACCCGGCAAAGGTCGGTTGAGGGAGGTTATGGCTCTCCGTCAATCTGGCGGCGGGATGCAATGCAAGTGGCGACTCGCCCTCCTCCCGCTGAAGACTCTTAAATTTGAGCAAACATTTCCCGGAAAAACACTTTTCCTTGACTTCGGCCAGAGCTATGCTGTTGGCGCTCGTTGGCGCACCCTTTTTGCATGGACACGCGGGGCGCCGGAAAACCATTGTTGTTGCAATCAATGAAACGATTTTTGCTGATTTCTTTAGTTGTCTTGTTGTCGCTTTGTCTGATGATCGCGGCACTGGTCTTTTACGGGTTGAGCCTGCGGCCAGAGATTGAGGCCCGCTTTGAAGGACAACGCTGGTCACTGCCAGCCATCGTTTACGCCCGGCCCTTGGAACTCTACGTTGGCCAACCGCTGACGCCGTCAATGCTCGAGGATGAGCTGCTGCTCTCCGGCTATCGCCAGGAGAGCCCGCCGAAGAGCGAGGGCAGCTACGAGCGCCAAAAAATGACGGTCACGGTGGTCAGCCGTGGTTTTTATTTTCCCTCCGGCTTCGAGCCGTCGCGCCACGCCGTCCTCACCTTCAATAATGATGGCATCGCCGCCATCACCGCCAGCGACGACGGCCAGCCCATCGACCTGTTTCGCCTCGATCCAGCGCGCATCGGCAGCTTTCATCCCACCGCTCATGAAGACCGGATTGTCGTCACCTATGACGAACTACCGCCGTTGTTCGTCAAAACACTCCTCGCCGTTGAAGACCAGAATTTTTTTAGCAACCCGGGCGTATCACCACTGGCTATTTTCCGCGCCTTCCTGGCCAATATCAGGGCAGGAGCCACAGTGCAGGGCGGCAGTACAATCACGCAGCAGTTGGTAAAAAATCTGTTTTTAACCAACCAGCGCACGTTCTCGCGCAAATTCCGCGAAGCGACGATGGCCGTGCTGCTCAGCGCCAAATACAGCAAACAGGAAATCCTCACCACCTATGCCAACGAGGTTGCTCTTGGTCAGGACGGCAATCGGGCAATTCATGGTTTCGCCCTAGCCGGGCAGTACTTTTTTCACCGGACACTTGCCGACTTGTCGCCGGCTCAGATCGCCACCCTGGTTGGCCTGATCAAGGGGCCAAGCGTCTACGACCCACTCAGGCATCCAGATAAAAGCCTGGAGCGCCGCCAGGTGGTATTGGCGAAAATGGCCGAAACCGGCCTTATCAGCCAAGAGGAATTGGCGGCAGCCAACAAAGAACCGCTGCTTGATACCGAAGTGCAACGCGGTGGCTTCAACCGTTTCCCGGCCTTTCTCGATCTGGTGCGGCAGCAGTTGACCAGTCAGTTTCAGGAGAAAGACCTGAAAACCGATGGCCTGCAAATCATGACCACACTTGATCCACGGGTACAATTCAAGCTGGAAAAGAGTGTCCATGACTCGGTGGCGCGGCTGGGAAAACGCAGCAAGCGCGGCAATAATATCGAGGCGGCGGCCATCGTCACCAACCGCAACAGCGGCGAAGTGCTGGCCATTGCCGGCGGCAAAGATCCGGTGAGTCTGGGTTTCAACCGCGCTTTGAGCGCCAGGCGGCAGATTGGCTCATTATTCAAGCCCGTGGTCTATCTGACCGCGCTGGAAAATGGCTACACTCTGGGCAGCCCGGTCGAGGATGTGGCGGTCAATTTACCCACTGGCCAGGGCGTCTGGTCGCCAGACAATTTCGACCGCCGCGAGCATGGCCGGGTCGCTCTCTATCGGGCGCTGGCCCATTCCTGGAACCTGGCGACCATCCATTTGGGGATGGATGTCGGCCTGGAAAAAATCATCGCGTCGGCGGGACGCCTAGGTTTCCCGCGGCAGATCCCGGCATTGCCATCAATTTTGCTCGGCGCCATGGAAATGACGCCGTTTGAGGTGGCGCAGATTTACCAGACCATAGCCGCCGACGGCTTTTACACGCCGCTACGGGCGATCAATACCGTTATGGCCGCCGACCATTCGCTGTTGAGCCAATATGGCCTGACCGTTGAGCAGCGCTTTCAACCGGCGACGGTTTTTCTCCTTGATTATGGACTGCAACGGGTCGTCGCCGAAGGCACGGCCTCAGGCCTGCAACGCGGCAAGCTGGCCGACAAACACCTGGCCGGCAAGACCGGCACCACCAACGACCTGCGCGATTCCTGGTTCTCTGGCTTCAGCGGCGACCATGTGCTGGTAGTCTGGGTCGGCCGCGACGACAACAAGCCAGTCGGGCTGACCGGCGCCAGTGGCGCTTTGCCAGTCTGGGAACAGATCATGACCGATATTGGCGCCAGCCCTCTGGTTCTGACCCCACCGACCGACATCCTCTGGCGACGGCTTGACACGGTGGCGCTGGTCGCCGCCGATAACGATACACAATCATCGGTGCTGCTGCCCTATCTGCCCGGCACCGAGCCGCCACCCGCTGTCGAAAAGACAGCGCCGCCCGAGGCCATTGCCGCGTCACCGCCAGGAGCAGCGGCAAAGCCCGATCAGGCCACAGGGCCGGCCAAGCCGCTGCCGCGGGTGCAAGAGAAAAAAGGATTTTTCGACACCGTGCGCGGCTGGTTTCAATGAACCCTCTTTTTCCAGGATAATTTTCCATGCGGCAAAGTTTTGTCTCATTCACGTCGCTTTTTTCGGCACTCCTGACCATCGCTATTTTATCCGGCTGCGTCGAAAAAACCATATTGCCGCCGTACAGACCGTCCGCCTCATCCCCAGCCACGGTCGAGCCAGAGGTTGCGCCGCCAGCCTCTTCTTCCAAGCGGCCTCAGCCTAAACAGATACAACCTGGACAAGCGCCGCCAGAGGTATTGTCTGGGCCAGCCAAATCCAAACCCATGCCGTCAGCGGAAGAGGAGGAAGGGCCGATAGAACCAGAGGAATCCTTGCCGCCATTGCAGCCGAAATTGGGGCCAGCGGCCAGCCTATACCAACATGGCGAGAGCCACCTCAAGGAGGGGAAACTGGACAAGGCGGAAATGTTTCTCGAGCGGGCCCTGCGCATCGAACCGCGCAATCCTTACTACTGGCATGTCCTGGCGAAAATCCGCCTCTCTCAGGGCAAAAAAACCGAGGCCATCCAATGCTGCCTGAAGTCGAACAGCCTGGCTTCAGCAAATAGCCCGCTGATCCGCCGCAACAAGGCTGTGATCCACCAGGCCAGGACTGGCGCCGCCACTCATGCCGGTTTACCCTAAATTTCCCGGCGGTGGCAATACCCTGACCATTGTCCGCCCATCTTTCCAGCCGATACCCACTGGCCGGTAGCCACAGGCGGCAGCGGAAATTTGACCACGCCGCCGCCATCGACGACACGACACAGAGGGAAAATGAAAAAATTCCCCGTACATTCTCCATGATCACCAAGCCTTCGCAACTGCTGGAACTGATCGCCAAGGCAAAGACCGCCGAAGCCATTGCCCTTGATACCGAATTTTTTTGGGAACGCACCTACTATCCGCGTCTGGGCCTCATTCAACTGGCGATCTCCGGTGACGAATGCCATCTCATCGATCCACTGGCGCTCGAAGACCTGCGGCCATTGGGGGAGCTGCTGGCCAACCCCGGCCTGGTTAAAATCCTCCACGATGCCGGCCAGGATCTGGCCATCCTCTACCGCGCCACCGGCAGCGCCGCCGAAAACGTCTTCGATACCCGCCTGGCCGCCGGTTTCGCCGGCTTGCCCGCAACCTTGTCGCTTTCCGCCCTGGTCCAGCAACTGCTCGATATTAACCTGACAAAATCAGAAACCCGGTCCGACTGGCTGCGCCGCCCTTTAAGCGCCGAACAACTGCTCTACGCCAACGATGATGTCCGCCATCTCCATGCCTTGCGTCTCTTGCTTTTGCGCCGTATCGCCGAGCCACAGGTCAAAACCTGGCTGGACGAGCAACTGGCGCTGTACGACAATCCGCATTTCTACGTTTCCGACGGTTCGAGCCGTTACCAGCGTCTGAGCGCTTCGGCCACCAGGCTGCCGCCAAGCGGCGCGGCTATTCTGAAACGGCTCTTCGACTGGCGGGAAGAAACCGCCCGCGCCAGCGACAAACCCCGCGCCCACATTGTTGCCGACACCATCTTGCTGGCCATTGCCCACCAGCCGCCCGCCGACATCCCGGCGCTGCGCCAACTCGGTCTGTCGAACCAGGCAATGAGGCGCTATGGCAGCGACATTGTTGCCGTGTGCGCGGCAAGCTCAAAGGCGGCGGCCACGCTCGTGGTGGAAAAAAGCCACCGGCCTTCGGCCAAGGAAAAAGAAATTTTCCGGCGCTTGCAGGATACGATCCGTGCGAAAAGCGAAGTTGCCGGTATCGACCCGGTCCTGGTCGGCAACAGTCACGAACTGCGCGCCGTCGCCCGTTTTCTGGCCGATGGCGTCCCGCCAGTGGCTCATCTGCCGCAGCTTTCCGGCTGGCGCATGACCTTTCTCGAAGATTTTTTTCATCATAACGGTTAGATTTTCTCGCCCGGCGCAAACGATCCTCTTTCCTTCATAAGCAAAAAAAACATGGAACACCTGAACCGAATCACCACGAAATGGCGCCAGGAAGGTGGTCGGCCAGGCCAGGGCGAAGGCGTAAATTCACTTGCTCCATGGCCGCTCTCTATAATTCCAACAGCTTGTTTGGCCCAGGACACCGCTGATGCTTGAAGTGCGGAATTTTTCTCTGTGGCTGACCGGAGACGCCGCCAGCGCCCAACCGGACAGCGAGCCGGAAGGTAAGTCCTTGCTGCGCGATATTTCGCTCGCCATCGGTGAAGGCGAATGCCTGGCCTTGGCCGGAGAATCCGGTTCTGGCAAATCGGTGATGGCGCTGTCAATCCTGCGTCTGATGGAAGAAACCTGCCGCAGCCGCCACGAAGGGCAAATCCTCTGGCGTGGCGAAGACATTTTCACCTTTTCCGGCCGGCGTTTGCGCTCCCTACGCGGCAATCGCATCGCCATGATCTTTCAAGAGCCGATGAGCGCCTTAAACCCGGTGTTCTCGATTGGCCGCCAACTGGCCGAACCGCTGATGCTGCACCGCGGCTTAAACCGCCACGAGGCCGGCAAAGAGGCGGCGCGCCTCTTGGGCCGCACCGGCATTGATGAGCCGGAGACGCGGCTGGCTTCGTACCCGCATCAGCTTTCTGGCGGCCAACGGCAGCGGATCATCATCGCCATGGCCCTGGCCTGCCAACCCGATCTCCTGATCGCTGACGAACCGACCACATCGCTCGACGTCACCATCCAGGAGCAAATTCTCGCCCTTCTCGCCGACCTGCGCCGCGAATACCGCATGGCCGTGCTCCTCATTAGCCACGACCTGACTTTGGTGAAAAAGCTGGCCGAGCGCGTCGCCATCATGCGCGGCGGACGCCTCATCGAACAGGGCGGCATCAACGAAATTTTTCAGGCACCAAAAGAAGAATACACGCGCCATCTGCTGTCGGCCATCCCCAAGGGCCAGATGCAAGCGCGCCAGGACGGCGAGGCGCTCTTGTGGACGCGACGGCTCGCCTGCCATTTTCCCCTGCCCGTCACCTGGAAAAACTGGCTCAAACGCCAGCAATTCATCGCCCTTGATGAGACCACCCTAGCCTTCCGCGAGGGCCTGACCTATGGCATTGTCGGCGAATCCGGTTCCGGCAAAACGACACTAGCCATGGCCATTTTGCGTCTTGCCAAAAGCCAGGGCAAAGTCTATTACCTTGGTCAGCCGCTGCACGGACTGAGCGCCAAGGCCCTGCGACCGCTGCGACGGCAGTTGCAGATTGTCTTTCAGGATCCTTTCGCCTCGCTGTCGCCGCGCCTGACCGTCGGCGAGATCGTTGCCGAAGGGTTGCGCGTCCATGAACGGCAGATGGATAAGGAAGAGATTGCCCAAGCTGTGGCCGCCAGCCTAGCCGAAGTCGGCCTCGAACCGGCCATGGCCCATCGCTACCCGCATGAATTTTCCGGCGGCCAGCGGCAGCGCATCGCCATCGCCCGCGCCATCATTTTAAAGCCGCGTTTATTGATTCTTGACGAGCCGACTTCCTCACTCGACGTCACCATCCAGGCCCAGATTATCGACTTGCTGAAAGCCTTGCAGAACCGTCACCGCGTCACCTATCTCTTTATCTCGCATGATCTGCGGGTGGTGCGCAGCCTGGCCGATTATCTGATTGTTATGCGTAGTGGCCGCATCGTCGAACAGGGCCGGGCCGATCGCATTTTCGCCCGGCCTGGCCAGCCCTACACCCAACGGCTGTTGCAAGCGGCCCTAGGTGATGGCGGGCAAAAAATCGAGGACAGCGAACAGATCGACTGACGGCAATTTTATATTATCGAGGTCACATCCATGCCCCAGCCCAACCCAGCCAGCCGCGCCATCACCCGTATTATCCTTATCCTCTGCGCTTTATGCGCCGTCGGCGCCTGCGCGGCCAACGCGCCCAACGAAGACATCGACTTGCTGCCGAAATACGGCCCGTTACCAAAAGACGCGGCCCAACGGGCAACCGAGGAGCAATTCATCGCCAAAACCGACGCGAAATTCCACGGCGACCGCAAGAGGGCGGCCAGCGACCTTGCCAAAGAGGGCTGGCATCTGCTGGCTCAGGACGATGTGGCCGCGGCCATGCGCCTCTTCAATCAAGCCTGGCTGCTTGATAACGAAAACGGTTCGGCCCTATGGGGCATGGCGGCCTTGCGCAGCCATGCCGGCAAATCCGCCGAGGCGATGATCCTGTTCAACGAGGCCGCGCCCCTGGTTGGCAATGACATCGATTTTATGACCGATCAGGCCAAAGCCATCGGCTTCGCCGGACTGCAACAAAAGGACAAAAGCCTGATCAATAACGCCCTCATCCGTTTTGCCTACACCTACAAGCTGGCGCCGAGACACACGCGCAACCTGGAAAATTGGGCAAAGCTCCTCTACTTGCTCGGACAATACCGCGAAGCCTGGGGCAAGATCAATCTGGCCATGGCTACACCGGGCAAAGACGAACTGGACCCCGCCTTCATTAGTAAGCTGCGAGGCAAAATGCCGCGCCCCTGAGCCGCGATGTTTCCGCCCGAACAGTTGGCCAATACGCCGCACGCCCCGGGCGTCTATCTGATGCTCGACAAAAAATCGACGGTGATCTACGTCGGCAAGGCCAAAGATTTGCGCAAACGCCTCGCCTCCTACGCCCACGATAAGGGGGCGGGGCATAGCAAAACGACGGTGATGCTGTCTCGCGTCGACAAGGTGGATATTCTCATCACCCATACGGAAAAGGAGGCCCTGATCCTCGAAGCCTCGCTAATCAAGCGGCACCGCCCGCGCTACAACATCATCCTGCGCGACGACAAAAATTATCCGCTGATCAAGCTGACCATGCGTGAAGAATGGCCGCGCGTCTTCATGGCCCGCCGCCGTAAAAAAGACGGCGCCCGCTATTTTGGTCCCTACGCCGATGTCGGTGCCATGTGGGCAACGCTGAAGCTCATCCACCGCCTCTTCCCGCTGCGCCGCTGCCACGGCGACACGCCGCCCAGCCGCAGCCGTCCCTGCCTTAATCACCAGATGGGACAATGCCTGGCCCCCTGCGTCGGCCTGGCCGACCACGGCAGTTATATGGAGATGGTCGGATCGGTGCGGATGATCCTCGACGGTCACAGCCGCGACCTGGCCGCCGACCTTGAGCGGCGCATGGGCGAGGCGGCGGAAAACCTCCGTTTCGAGGAAGCGGCCATGCTGCGCGACGCCAGCCTGGCCCTGTCGCGCACCCTGGAAAAGCAGGTGGTGCTGGGCGAGGCGCGGCACGACCAGGATGTCTTCGGCCTGGCGCGGCAAGGGACGGCGGCGGCGCTCGTTGTTTTGTCTGTCCGCGATGGCGCCATCAGCGGCAGCCGGGATTTTTTTCTCCACGACCCCTACGGCGATGACGCAGCGATAATCAGCCAGGGAATCGGCCAGTTGTACGACGAGGACAGTAATTTCCCGAAAGAAATCCTGCTGCCGCTTGAAAGCGAAGATGAAGCGATCTTGGCGGAAAGACTGAGCGACATGGCCGGCTTTGCCGTGCAGTTTCTCCATCCGCGCGCTGGCCGCAACAAGGTCCTGCTGCAAATGGCCGCAACCAATGCCCAACAAATCTTCGCTGACCGGGAAAAGCGGCGAGAGTCCTGGCAGGGTCTGGCTGCGGCCCTGAGCGGCAAACTGCGCCTGGCCCGGTCTCCGGAAACCATCGAATGTCTGGATATTTCCAACACCAGCGGCCAGATGGCGGTCGGCTCACTCGTATGTTTCCGTGGCGGCCAGCCGGAGCCGGGCCGTTTTCGCCACTACCGCATCAAAACCGTCGATGGCCCCGACGACTATAAAATGATGGGCGAGGTACTGCGGCGGCGGCTGCAGCGCGGCCTCGAAGAAGACAATCTACCTGACCTTTTTATGGTTGATGGCGGTCGTGGTCAATTGGGTGTGGCTATGGAGGTGGCGGCGGAATTGGGCATCAGCGAGCGCCTCGAGTGGCTGGGCATCGCCAAAGAACGGGCCGAGGAAGGGGAAAAACTCTACCAACCGGGACGGAAGAACCCGATTATGCTGGCAAAACACGATCCGGCCCTCTTGTATCTGATGCGAATTCGCGACGAGGCCCACCGCTTCGGCGTCACCTTTCACCGCCGCTTGCGCGGCAAAAATAGCCTAACCTCACAACTGGCAGCCATCCCCGGCATCGGCGCCGACCGGCAGAAAGCGCTGCTCAAACACTTCGGCAGCGTCCGGGCGCTAAAGGCGGCGACGCTGGCCGGACTCCAGAAAGCGCCCGGCATCGGCGGCAAACTGGCGGCGGCAATTTTCAGCCATCTTCATGGCGGGAAAAATCACGGCTAAGAGCAAGCCGGACGGCATATTTTTATTTCACTGCCTGTATTCAAGTATGAAGTGCAATTTTGATAAAGGGTCAGTAAGAGGGCGAGATGAGATAGGATTGAGCCCTTGGACGACCAATCGAAATTGCCACAATGATCTATACACATCTCACCCAAGAAGAACGATACCAGATTTACGCTAAGGGAAGCGGGGCATAAAAACAAAAAGATTGCCAGCCTCTTGCGGCGTTCGCCATCAACCGTCAGCCGGGAATTGCGGCGTAACCGTAACCGCCAGGGATACCTTCCCGAGTCAGCCCACCGACGGGCTTGTCAGTGTCATGCCGTCAATGCCAGGCAGATCAGCAAAGCCGTCTGGCCGCAAGTCTGTGAACGGCTCAAGGAGCAATGGAGCCCGGAACAGATCAGCGCCTATGTCGGGGTTAGCCATGAAGCGATCTATCGCTACATTGATGCCGACAAACGGGCCGACGGCACGCTGTGGAAACATTTGCAGCACCGGAAGCAGCAGCGAAAAAAACGCTACAGCAGTCCGGAAAAACGTGGCGTTATCCCGAACCGCCGCCTGATTGACGAGCGGCCTGCCATCGTCGAGGCCCGTCAACGGATCGGAGACTGGGAAGCCGATACCGTTATTGGCAAAAATCACCGGCAAGCGATTGTTACCTTGGTTGAGCGAAAGTCAGGTTTTTTCCTGATACACAAGGTCGAGTACCGGACCATTCGAGCTGTCGGGGACGCGGTGATGGCACTGCTCAGCCCTCACCGCCATCGCTTACACACCTTGACCTCCGACAATGGCAAGGAATTTGCCGGCCATGAAACGATCAGCCAGAGGCTGGGCGTCGACTTTTATTTCACACATCCTTACACCGCTTGGGAGCGTGGAAGTAATGAGAGCGCTAACGGCTTGATCAGACAGTATTTTCCCAAAGGGCGAAACTTCACAACCATCTCGCCACGGGAAATCAACACGGTCATGCAGCGCTTGAACAATCGCCCACGAAAACGCCTTGGCTTCCTTTCGCCAACTCAGGTATTCTTTGCACCAAACGGTTGCACTTCATACTTGAATCCAGGTCTTCTCACAAATGTGAGAAGCAATGAACCAATACAATGAATGAGGGCTGATCATGTCTGAAAACAGCACCCCTGCCGACCAGCCAGAGCCGTCTCGTCCTTCCATTGTCCCGCAAGCGATTCCTGAGGGGTGGAGCAAGATGCCTGCCAAAGGTTGTGAATCGCGTCCTCCCGCTGCCTCACGAGCGCTTTCACCTGGAGCGCTGCGGATGATGGTCACGGGCGGGACACTTTCCCCCTCAGCCTATGAAGCGGCATTGCGTTTTTTGGGCATTAGACCAGGTCCACGCCAATGGAGTCGGTTCTGGCAACGCATGCTCAGTTCCTGGGGGGTCCTATTTTTCGCTGCGGGAGTGATCTGCTTTTTCGCTTACAACTGGGCGGAGATACATTATTTTTTCAAATTCACCCTCATTGGGGCATTGATCCTTGTTTCCGGACTGGTTGCCGTATGGCGTGGGTTGGATTCCCTGGCAGGTAGATTAGCGTTGTTGCTGGCCTCGCTCTGCGTCGGCCCACTTTTGGCTGTGTACGGGCAGGTCTATCAGACCGGCGCCGATGCCTGGGAGCTGTTCCGGGTCTGGACCCTTGTCCTGTTGCCGTTGGCCTTTGTTGGGCGTCAGGCGGCGCTATGGCTGTTGGTCTGGCTGGCTGGCAGCGCATGGGGGGCCTTGTATGTGGGCACCATGTCCCTCTTGGGCTTGGACGACGCCTTTTTCGGTTTTTCGGGACTGCCGGAATTCTTGCTTGCCCAGGTCTTGTTCCTTGCCTGCTGGGAAGCGGCGGCCCATCACTGGAAAAATAAACCGGGATACGAGTGGCTTACGGCGGCATGGTTTCCCCGTCTCATCGGTTTTGCTCTCCTGTGTGCGCTGACCTTCGCCCTGGGTCTGATGATTTTTGATTGGTCAAGATCCGACTCTCACGCATATCTGTTTCTGCCGCGGGAGAGTACGGATGTGGTGTTGTATGGCGCCATACTGTTCGGCGGCTGGCTGTGGTATCGAAGAAAACGGCCCGATCTGTTCATGATCAGCTGTGGTTTGTTCAGCCTTGCCACCTTGCTGGTGTGCATACTCATCAAAATAGATGAGACCAGATGGGATAATGTCGGCAAGCTTCTTTTCTGGGGACTGGTGATTGCGGGCATCACCGCCGGATGCGGATGGTTGTTGCGTCGGCTGCACCATGCGATGGAAGCGGAAGAGGTCGCGGAGGGCTCCGGACAGGTCTCTTCCTCCAGTTTTTGGGGAAAATTACGGACGCATTTTTCCTGGGACGCTTTATGGGATCATTTGCGGACAGTAGATCTGTTGGCCGAGGATCCTCCGCCCATACCAGCCAAGTCAGCCACACCCTGGTACATAGCTGTCCAATTGGCGGTAGGGGGATGGATTGCCGCGCTCTTTCTCATCGGCTTCCTGGGGTTCTTTCTGTATATGACATTGGGAGTCCGGTCCACGCCGGAATTCCCCTTGGCCATGGGCGGGATTATTTTTTTGATTGTGGCTAGGGTTATGATGCAACGCGAGGCCATATTCACGGAACAGTTCACCCTGGCCTTTGCCATCGCCGGCACCCTCGCCGTATCCGCCGCTGTGGTTCTATTCTTCGAGCCTTCGCACTTACGGCGGATGGCGCCGCTGGCCGTTGCCCTGGTCATTGCGATCATTTACCCCTTTATGCGGAACGCCGCGTATCGAGCCATCGCCGCTGTCTTCGGGCTGTTGCTGTTCTTCTGGGGCTTGGATTTTCTATTCTGGGGAGATATTTATACGCATTATTCGAGGCAGCAGCTGGCAGAAACGGGAAGATTGTCCTCGTTTATGCTTGTCCGCCTGATCATGCACGCGGCGTGGTATATCTTCCTCTGTGTCGCCATGACATACGGCTGGCTGGCGGAACAAAGATGGCGACCGCATCCACGGGGCAACGGTCTGCTCACACCTTTGCTCCACGGGATATATTGCGTTTTGCTGGTGAGCGTTGTGTGCAGCGGCATAACCAACAGGTTTATGGACGCCCTGTTTGATCTGAATCCACACCTGATGTTGAGCGGATCAATATGGCGCATGTTGGGTATCGGCGCCGGTATTGGTCTGCTGTACTGCGCGTATATGATGACCAAAGCCCCTCGCATAACAGTGGCTGTGCGGCTGTTTTTTCTGGGGCTTGCCGTCCTGGCGCTGGTCGGCGGGTGGTTTTTGCCTGGGATCAGCGTCGGACTGTTGGGACTGGCGCTCGGCAGGTACAGAGGGGATGCCGCTACCCTGGGCGTCACTGTTGCCGCCCTGGTCGCGTATTTCTTCTGCTACTATTACAATCTCAACACCACCTTGCTGTATAAATCCATAACGCTGACGGGGACTGGGGTGGGCTTATGCGCCGCCGGTATTTGTATGCGCATGCTGATGAAACAATATCCGATCGCTTATACGGGAGGCGGTCATGCGTAAGATAATCGCCGCGTTGTTTATCGTGCTTTTTTTGGCCGGGTTTGCTTGGTCTGTGTGGACAAAAGAGGAACAGAGCAAAAACGGCGATACCCTCATTGTTCGCCTGGCCCCGCGCGATCCGCGCGCCTTCTTGCTGGGAGACTATATGGCCGTAAACTACGCCTTGAACCGCGAGGTTGACAATGCGCTGCTCGACCGGTATCCGGGTGGTGACGATAATGCGCTCCGTCCGACCAGACGCGGCAGAGATGAAGCCAAAAAACTGCCCCGTGACGGCGTTGCCATCGTCCGGCTTGACGCCAGCAAGGTGGCCGAATTCGTCCGTCTGGATGACGGCAATCCCTTACGGGACGGCGAGCACCGCCTGTATTTCCGGGTTCGTAAGCAAGGCGCGCAGATAGCGGCCCAGGCATTTTATTTCCAGGAAGGATACGCCAAGGACTACGACGACGCGAAATACGGTGAACTGCGGGTGGATGCGGACGGGAAATCACTGCTCGTCCATCTGCTTGACGCGGGTCTGCAGCGTATTCAGCCGAAGCCGAAGCAGGTAAAAGAAACACAACCTTAAGGGATGAGCCTTTTCCTCGAATCTTTCTCTTGGCTTCTTAATCGGTTTTGCCAAAAAATCTCACTTTTTAAATGGACCTATTTTATGGGAGCAGGTCACTATCTTCCAGCCCTCAATATTGGACTTCCAGCGCCTTGCACAAAAACCTCGCCAGCGGCGCCGCGTTTATTCCCGCCCTTTCGAGCCATCGCAGAGGCTCTGTGCCTGATGCCTTTTACTGACCTCGTGCTCTCCTAGGCTGTCTCGGCATCGGCCTCAACATTTTAAGGTTCTGTGATGCGTATTCTGCTCCATGTCTGCTGTGGCCCCTGTGCCGTCTATCCCCTCCGCCGCCTCCGGGAACAGGGGCACGAGGTAAACGCTTTTTTCTTCAATCCCAACATCCATCCTTATCGGGAATTTCGCCACCGTCTTGACACGGCGCGCCAATTCACTGAGGCGTCCGGCTGCCCAATCGAGATCAATGACCACTACGGCCTGACCGAGTATCTGCGCCGGGTCGTCTTTCATGAGAAGGAACGTTGCCGCCACTGCTATGACCTTCGCTTAACAGCAACGGCGCTCCAGGCGGCCGCGGGTTTTGACGCCTTCTCTACCACCCTGCTCTACTCGAAATACCAGAATCACCAGTTACTGAGGGACATGGGGGA
>JAIRRG010000217.1 GCA_031256095.1 Desulfobulbaceae bacterium | reverse complement strand
GCGCGGTTGCGTCAAGCGCCGTTGCCACCTGGACGGCGGCCCGCGTCACCGGCATCAGCACCAACTGGCACACCCGCTCGCCCCGGGCGATCGTATAGGGCGCTCGGCCGAGATTGATCAAGCCAATCATGATTTCGCCTCGATAATCGCTGTCGATGGTGCCAGGGCTATTAATTAGAGTAATGCCATGGCGGATGGCCAGGCCGCTGCGCGGGCGGGCTTGGATCTCATAGCCCGCCGGAATCGCCACCGCGTAACCGCTCGGCAAGAGGCGAATTTCGCCAGGAGCAATCACCGCCTCTTCCGCTGAGGCCAGATCCATGCCGGAAGCACCTTCACTTTGGTAGGCTGGCGGCGGCAGCGGCGGCTCGTCGCGCAACCAGAGGAAACGAACAGGTTCCATTTACAGAAAAAGAATTACTCCATCAACGCCTTACGGCTCAGACGAATGCGGCCCCGGTTGTCGACATCCAGCACTTTGACCTCGATAGTATCGCCCTCTTTGACGACGTCGCTGACCTTGCCGACCCGTTTGGTATCCAGTTCCGAGATATGCACCAAGCCATCGGTACCGGGCATAATTTCAACAAAGGCGCCGAAATCTTTAATGGTTTTGACCACGCCCTTATAAACGCCGCCGATCTCCACCTCGGCGGTGATTTCTTTGACGCGGTTGACCAGGGCCTCGGCCAGGGTGCCGTTCAGGGCAAACATCTTGACCATGCCGGAATCATCAACCTCAATCTTGGCGTCATATTCCGCCGACAGTTCTTTGATCACTTTGCCGCCGGGGCCAATCAGGTCACGGATCTTGTCGGGATTGATCTTGTGGACAAAATATTTCGGGGCGTTTTCCGATATTTCCTCACGGGCCTGACCGATGCCCTTGGCCATCTCGCCCAAAATGTGCATCCGCCCGGCCTTGGCCTGCTCCAGGGCACAGCCCATGATTTCGCGATCAACGCCGTCAATTTTGATATCCATTTGCAGCGAGGTAACGCCGTCGCTGGTGCCAACGACCTTGAAATCCATGTCGCCGAGATGGTCTTCATCACCCAAAATATCCGACAGGATCACCACCTTGTCGCCTTCTTTAATCAGGCCCATGGCAATGCCAGAGACCGGATTTTTGATCGGCACGCCGGCGTCCATCAAGGCCATGCTGCCGCCGCAAACGGTGGCCATCGACGATGAACCGTTCGATTCGAGGATTTCCGAAACGATGCGGATGGAATAGGGAAAATCGGCTTCGGCGGGCAACACCGCCGACAGGCCGCGCATGGCCAGGTTGCCGTGGCCGATGTCACGCCGCGACGGCCCCCGCAAAGGCCGGACCTCGCCAACGCAATAGGGCGGGAAATTGTAGTGCAGCATGAAACGGTGGCTCTCCTCACCGTAGAGGGTTTCCACCCGCTGCTGGTCGCGTTCGCTGCCCAACGTCGCCGTGACCAGGGCCTGGGTCTCGCCTCGCGTAAAGAGCGCCGAACCGTGCGTCATCGGCAAGTACTGAACTTCACAGGAAATCGGGCGGACGTCGGTAAAGGAGCGGCCATCAATGCGCTTGCCTTCCCCGGTGATCATTGCCCGCATCATTTCCTTTTTATATTCCGAGAAAAGCTGGGCGATTTCACCCTTGCGCTGGCCTTCCGGGTCGAGGGCCGCCATCAGGCCTTCCTGAACCTCGGCCGAAAAGGCGTAACGCTCCTGCTTGTCGTGGGTGGTAATCACCTCTTTGACCCCGGCCTCGGCCAGTTCACGGACTTTGGCCCGCAAGGCGGCATCAACCGGCGGCACGACGCATTGCCGCTTGTTCTTGCCCTGCGACTTTTGCAGCTCCTCCTGAAGACTAATCAGCGGTTGCAGACCGTCGAAAGCGTAAAAGATGCCGTTGAGGATTTCCGTCTCGGTCAACTCGTCGGCGCGACCCTCAACCATTACCACCGCGCTTTTGGTGCAGGCGACGACCAGATCCATAGACGATTTTTTTAGCTGCTGCCGGTCAGGATTTAACACGTATTTGCCGTCCACGCAGCCAACCCGGCCACCGGCCACCGGCCCGTCGAAAGGAATGTCGGACAAAGAAAGGGCACAGGAGGCGCCGCAAATCGCCAGCACATCCGGCTGATGAAGCTGGTCCGCCGACAGCACGGTGGCGATGACCTGGGTTTCGGCACGGTAACCGTCCGGGAAAAGCGGACGCAACGGGCGGTCGATGAGCCGGCAGGTCAAGACTTCGTGGTCGCTGGGGCGGCCAATCTCGCGGCGGAAATAGTTGCCGGGAATGCGGCCGACCGAGGCCAGCTTTTCCTGGTATTCAATGGTCAGTGGGAAAAAATCAATGCCTTCGCGGGGATGGGCATCGGCCACCGCGGTCACGAGGATGACGGTGCCACCGCAGCGGACAACCACCGAACCAGATGCCTGTTTGGCGATTTTTCCGGTCTCAATCGAGATTATTTTGCCGTCGATTTCAGCTTCAACTTGTGTAAACATAACGTCTCCGAATGGGGCGCCGCCATGCTTTCGCGGCGCTTTGTTGATTCCTACAAAAAAAGACAGGCTGTCGCCGCCTAAGGCGGTGACAGCCCGCACGAATATCCATCAGCCAGGGAAGAAACCATGAGCGTGACGCCTACTTGCGAATCCCCAATTCTTGGATCAGCTCGCGATAGGCGGCCAGGTTTTTCTTTTTCAAATAATCAAGGAGCCGCCGTCTCTGCCCGACCAGCTTCAACAGGCCGCGGCGGGAATGATGATCTTTAATGTGCACCTTGAAATGCTCGGTCAAATACTGAATCCGGTCAGTCAATAGGGCAACCTGCACCGCCGTCGAACCAGTATCGGTGGAATGGGTCTTGAACTTTTCAATAATTTCATTTTTCTTTACCGCCGTCTGCGCCACAATACGCCTCCTGAAACCTATGTTTCCTGTTCGGGCGAAACGCCCATGTTGATTGTCAATGCGCCATCTCCCCGGCTGGCGTCAAACCGCGTGGAGCACAGCGCAATCCTCAATTCTCAAACTTCCGACACTGTAGCCGGAAGCGCTTTTTCTTGCAAGAGACCGGCAAGCTCAGCTTCGGAAAGCTTGGCCGCTAGCAAATGGCCAAAGCCATCTTCCGAACGGAGCGCATCGGCCAAGACCGCCCGCTCGACCTGAAACGGCCCACTCATGGTCCGGCGCAAGGCGGTCAAATGGGCGCCACAGCCCAAAGCGTCGCCAATATCCTCGGCCAGCTTACGAATGTAGGTGCCCTTGCCACAGCGGACGCGGATAGTCAGGGCAGCGACACCAATCGGCGAAAAGGCCAAAATCTCGCGGCTCAGCGACGAGATGAGTACCTGACGCGGCGGCTTGTCGATAACAATCCCCTTGCGGGCATAGGCGTACAGCGGTTTACCCCGATGTTTCAAGGCCGAATAGGCCGGCGGCGTCTGCCAATATCCGCCCCGGAACTTGTTCAGAACCGCTTCCAATTGCTCATCGGTAAAAGTTTGCGCCGGCCGCCGCTCAATAATTTCCCCTTCCGGGTCGCCAGTGCTGGTGCGAACACCGAGACAAAGGGTGGCCACGTATTCCTTTTCTCCAGCCATCAACGTATCAATGGCGCGGGTGGCGGCCCGTCCGGCGCAAACAATCAACAGGCCAGAGGCAAAAGGGTCGAGGGTCCCGGCATGCCCAACCTTTTTCATCGCCAAAAGCCGCCGCACCTGCCGCACCACCCAAAACGAAGTCGGGCCGCATGGTTTGTCGAGAAGAAATACCCCGCCCGCCAACAAATCAACAGGCACGCTCAGTCCATAGCCGCCAGGCGGGCATTGACCGCCGCCAACACCCGCTCACGGACCATGGCCAATTCTTCGTCGCGGAAACGGCAGCCAGCGGCCTTACGGTGACCGCCACCGCCGAAAATCCGCGCCACTTCCGAAACATCGAAATCACTCTTTGACCGTAGGCTGACACTAACCTGGCCATCTTTGTGCTCCTTGAAAAAGATCGCCACCTCGACTTGGCGCAAAGAGCGGGGATATTCGACAAAGCCTTCCGCATCATCCATCTCGGCCTGGGCGCGGTTGAGCATATCATCTTTCAGATACACCACCGCCACCCGGCCATCGGCGTACAGTTGCAGGGTATCAAGCACCTCTTTCAGCAGATGCAGGCGCGGCAGTCTCGAATTGTCGTACAAAGCCGAGCTGATTTCATTGGGATGAACACCCATCTGCAAAAGGTCGGCGGCGATGTGCATGGTGCGTGGTTTCGTCGATTCATAACGAAAAGAACCAGTATCGCTGCAAATGGCCGCGAACAGATTTTTGGCGCTGGGTAGAGTGACGGTTGCCCGCAGGGCCAGCGCCAGTTCATAGACCATCTCGCCGGTCGAGGAAATGCCGACCTCAATCAGGCGGTAATCGCCAAAAACGTTATAGGGCAGATGGTGGTCGATAACCAAAAGCGGTCCCAGGGAGATCAATTCATCCTGATACCTGCCAAGTCGGTCCTTGTCGCCGACATCGAGAGCAACCAGCAATAAAGAACCGGCGGAACAATTTGAAGTGAATTTTTTCACCTCATCAATATCAGTACAGACCCGGCCACTACCCGGCATGAAAGCGTAGAGGAAAGAAACCGGCTCCTCAAGAAAGACCAGCGTCTCCTTGCCGATGCCTTCGAGGATGTCGCGCAGGGCAAAAGCTGATCCCAGGGCATCACCGTCAGGACGGACATGAGTCAAAAGCACAACCTTTTCCGCCCGACGAATGATCTCAAGAATTGTTTCAGGAATCGCTTTCATCACGTTTCCTCTCGGCGTCAATATCCTGAAATATCCGTTCCAACCGTTCCACTTCCTCTGCCGCCGAATCATAACGAAATTGCAGATTCGGTGTAAAACGCATATTGATCACCCGCGCCAGATGACCGCGCACATAGCCACTGGCCTGACGGAGGGCCTTGGTAAGGCTTGGCGCCGCCGCCGCTCCTGCCAGACAGGTGAAATACACTTTGGCAAGCTGTAAATCGTCGGTCATCTCGACCCGGGTTATACAGGCTTGGCGCAACAGCGGATCGTGGCTGTCTTGCAGCAGGAGCGTCGCCACTTCCCGCATGATGGCGTCAGCCACCCGCGCTGGGCGTTTGCCCG
>JAIRRG010000213.1 GCA_031256095.1 Desulfobulbaceae bacterium | reverse complement strand
CGCATCCGGCGTAGCGTTGAAGCCGGCAAAGCCCAGGCTCAGGCCAGCGCCGCCGATTATGCCGGCGCCCTCCTCTCGGCGCGGGCGACGCTGGTGCAGAGTTATTTGCAATGGCGGGTCAACGCCGTGCAACGGCGTCTGCTCGATGAAACCGCCGACGCTTACCGTAAATCGCTCGAAGTGATGAAAAACCGCTATGAGGCTGGCGTCGCCCAACGGTCTGACATCACTCAGGCGCAAACCCAGTTAAGTAATACCCTGGCGCAGGCAATCGATCTCGACATCCAACGCACCCAGCTTGAACACGCCATGGCGCTTTTGATTGGCGTCGCTCCGGCCCGACTCAAACTCGCGCCTCCGGCCACGCCGCAGTTGCCGCAGCTACCGCCAATCCCCACGGCGCTACCCTCAGAACTGCTCGAACGCCGCCCCGACATCGCCGCCGCCGAACGGCTCGCTGCCGCCGCCAACGCCAACATCGGCGTTGCCCAGGCCGCATTCTATCCAACGCTGACGCTTGCCGCCACTGGCGGCTATCAGCAGAGCTCCGGCTTCGGCCCCCTCTTCACGCTGCCAAACCGATTCTGGTCACTCGGCCCGTCGCTGGCCGCCACCCTGTTCGACGGCGGCCTACGCCGCGCCCAGGTCGAGCAGGCGCGCGGCGCCTATGACGAAGCGGTTGCCAACTATCGCCAGACCGTGCTTACCGCCTTCCAGGAGGTGGAAGACAACCTGGCCGCCTTGCGCGTACTTGAAGAAGAATCAGGGCACCAGAGCCAGGCCGCCCGCGCCGCCGCCGAATCTGAAGCGCTGGTGCGCAACCAGTACCTGGCCGGTACCGCCAGTTTCCTCGAAGTCTTCGTCGCCCAGGCCTCGGCACTCAGCGCCAAGCGTCTGGACATCAGCGTCGAAAGCCAGCGCCTCGTCGCCAGCGCCACACTGTTAAAAGCCCTAGGCGGCGGCTGGCACAGGGATGTTGGGGAAAACTCATATCGCTCGTTTCCCATTTCCGAGGCGAAATAATTCCATTTCTAAATTAAACATGATATAATATTTCCATTTTCAGGAGGTGGGAATATGGCACGACCATCAAGTGGCGGAGAGTTTTTAGCCGAGGCAAAGGCAATGTTGGCAAAAGCCAAAACCGTTGAAGAACTTCGGCAGGCGCAAGCAGTTATTTTACCGTTGGAGTACGGTTTCTCCATGGAGCGGGTGGCTGCGATCACCGGTGTTTCACGCGGCTGGGCATGTCAACTCCGGAGGCGATTTATCCGTAATGCAGCAAACCCCGTGTCACCGTCGCCGAAGCGGGGTGGGCGTCATCGGGAGAACATGAGCGTAGAGGAAGAAAAGATTTTTCTTGCCCCGTTCATTGCGAAGGCGGCCAAAGGTGGCATCTTGGTTGTGGCTGAGATCAAGCGGGCACTTGATGCCCACTTGGGTAGAGAAGTTGCCGTTGCCTCCGTGTACAATCTTCTCCATCGCCATAGTTGGCGGAAGCTGGCCCCGGATAAAAGACACCATCGGGCCGATGTTGAGGTTCAGACGGAGTGGGGAAAAAAGGGCAGCTAAAGCAAAGCAACCGGAATGATCAGCCTCGCCTACGGCGCGGTTGGCAGGTGAAAAAAGACAATTTGCAGCAACACCATCGGAAAGACTATACTGGACAAATGCTGAAGAACAAGGATGAACAGCGAATAAAAAAAACGGGCCACCCAAGACAACAATCTTGGCTAACCCGTTGATTTTACTGTGGTGCCGAAGAGAAGACTCGAACTTCCACGAGGGAACCCCCACCAGACCCTGAACCTGGCGCGTCTACCAATTCCGCCACTTCGGCAACGGCGCGGAATATGCGGTATCGTCGCCTCTTTGTCAAATATTTTCTTTGCGATACTTTCTTGGCAACCCACCTGAAAAGCAGGCGGCATGGAAATCTATACCTCTCTTAAAACAATCCCGCGGCCCTTTGTCGGCGCCTGCGTCACCATCGGTAATTTCGACGGCGTCCATCTCGGCCATCAGTGGTTATTCGCCGAAGTCGCCTCCCACGCCTACCGGACTGGAGGCATCAGCGTCGCTATCACCTTCGACCCGCATCCCTTGCAGGTGCTGCGGCCCGGCGGCATCCGCCTGATTTCCTCCCTCGATCAGAAAAAGGAGCTTATTGCCCTGGCCGGTATTGATGTTCTCGTCATTATTCCCTTTACACCCGCCTTCGCGGCGACGCCCGCCGAGGTTTTTGTCGATGAAATCCTGTTGAAAATGATCGGGATGCGCGATCTGGTGGTCGGCTACGATTACGCTTTTGGCAAGGGCCGCTCTGGCGACGCCAATTTTTTGCGGCGGCAAGGGGCCGCCAAAGGCTTTCCCGTCACCGTCGTCGAGGCCCATTATGAGACCGGGATGCTGGTCAGTTCGACGCAAATCCGCGAGCTGATTACAGCGGGCAATGTCCGCGCCGCCCGCGCCTTGTTGGGCCGCAGCTATCAAATTCGCGGCCGCGTCCAGGCCGGTAAACGGCGCGGCGGCTCGGAGGTCGGTTTCCCGACCGCCAATCTCGCCCTATCGGCGGAAGATCTGGTCCCGCGGCACGGAGTTTACGCCTGCCAGGTAATCTGCGACGGCCAGTGCCATGGCGGCGTCATGAATGTTGGCAAAAATCCCACCTTTGACGAGGATGTGCTGGTGGCTGAGACCCATATCTTCGATTTCGACCGCGATATCTACGACCAGCCGATCAAGGTCAATGTGCTGGATTTCCTGCGCGATGAGAAAAAATTTGCCAGCGTTGGCGAGCTGACGGCGCAGATCACCAGGGACGTGGCGCGGGCCAAGGCCATTCTCGCCAAAGACGAACAGCACCTGGCCGTATCCTGCGAAGACGATTTCAACCGTTGAAGGCGCCGCTCATCATCAACTTTGTCCACCGCGCTTTTCAGATCGGCCAATCGTTGTTGCGCCAGAGGCTTCCCTGATTTTATGAGTCGCGCCAATCGTGGCAAACGGTGGACCAATGGCGAGTAGATTTTTCTCTTGACGCGCCAACCGCAAACGATTTTACTAACTGACCAGTCAGTCAGTTTTGTTTCCACGACTTGCCCGCACCCTCAAGGTTCCGGCCATGGCGCAGCGTAACTCGAAGAAACAGGCGATTATCGACCACGCCACCCTGATTTTCGCTGGACGGGGCTTCATGGCCACGTCGATGAACGATGTCGCCGCCCAGGCCGAGGTGGCGAGCGCCAGCATCTTTTACCATTTCAAGACCAAAGAGGATCTGTACCTGGCGGTGCTGGAAAACGCCAAGGACGGCATCCTGCAAGCCTTTGCCGATCATCTGAGCGCCACATCCTTCGTCAGCGGCCTCGACAAGCTGCTCGCCAGCATCGCCTTTCACCTGCATCTGTCCGAGAGTCACCGCGAATGGTTTTTGCTGTTGCAGCGTCCCTTCACCCATGAACTGGCGGTGACCAACCCGGTATGCCGCGCCCAGTTGCACGACATTTATTCTTGCCTGTTGAACATCCTCGAAGATGCCCTGCGAGAGGGACAGGAGGATGGCTCGATCCGCCCGATGGCGGTCAATAAAACCGCATTGATCATCCTGGCCGCCATCGACGGCTTGCGCCAGTTGGAACTTCATAGCCTTTACACCGCCAGTTCCCTGTTCACCGAATTGCTGGAGCTGTTCCGGTACATGCTTTCTCCTTTACCCCATCAAAAGCCATGACAGTGAAACAGTTTCTCCCTTTCCTTGGCTGGTTCCAGGGCTACTCAAAAGCGGCGCTACGTCAAGACGCCATCGCCGGTGTTACCGTTGCCCTGGTACTGATCCCTCAATCGATGGCCTATGCCCAACTCGCTGGTATGCCAGCGTTTTACGGTCTGTACGCCGCCTTGCTGCCGCCAATCGTCGCCGCGCTGTTTGGCTCCAGCCGTCAGTTGGCCACTGGCCCGGTAGCCGTCGTGTCCCTTTTAACCTCGGTCTCACTCGCGCCCCTAGCCACGGCGGGCAGTCAAGAGTACATCGCCTATGCGCTGCTGCTGTCCTTGGCCGCCGGTATATTCCAGTTTCTTTTGGGCGTTTTGCGCCTCGGGCTGGTAGTCAATTTCCTGTCACATCCGGTGGTTAATGGTTTCACCAATGCCGGCGCCCTGATCATCGCCACCTCACAGCTGCCGGCCATGTTTGGGGTCAGCGTCGATGGCGGCGAACACTACTATGAAACCATCATCGCCACGGTGAAAAGCGCCATTTATTATACCCACTGGCCAACCTTGACCATGGGCGCGGCCGCGTTCCTCATGATGTTCCTCCTGAAAAAATTTGCCCCGAAAGTGCCCAACGTCCTGGTGGCCGTAGTCCTGACTACGGTGATTTCCTGGGCGATCGGCTTTCAGCATGAGGGCAAAGCACCGCTGACGGCGATTCAGTCCGAGAAAGTCCGGCAGATGGTGACTGATTTCAACGCCACCTTCGCCGCCAAAGCCGAGGCCGACAAAAAGGTGCAGAAGGCCACAGCCGATCTTGCCGCCGCCGAAAAGGACGGCAAAAAGCAAGATATGCTCCACGCCGACTATGATTTGAAAGTGCTAGCCGCCGAAATTTCCAGCATCCGCGCCCGGCAAACCCATCTCCGCGGCGATCTGCGCTATCTGCTGCTCGCCGCCGTGCAGCAAGCGGATCGCAAGCTGTTCTTCTACTTAAAAGATGACAAACCGGTCGGCGCCGATGGCCATACTTGGCGCCTGAAGGTCGGCAATAATAAACTGGACGAAAACGAGCTGCCCTTCATGAGCGGCGGCTCGGTGGTTGGCGATGTGCCAAAGGGCCTACCGAAGGTAGCTGTGCCACCATTCGACATGACCACATTCATCCATCTTTTTGCCAGCGCCATTATCGTCTCGCTCCTTGGTTTCATGGAGGCCATTTCCATCGCCAAGGCCTTGGCCGCCAAATCGGGCCAGCGCCTCGATCCGAACCAGGAGCTGATCGGCCAGGGCCTGGCCAATATCCTTGGCTCGTTCACCAATGCCTACCCAGTTTCCGGTTCCTTCTCGCGGTCGGCGGTCAATATGCAAGCTGGGGCCAAAACTGGCCTTTCTAGCGTCTTCACCGGCATCATCGTCGGTATCGCCTTGTTGTTTTTTACACCCTTGCTCTACCATCTGCCCCAATCGGTTCTGGCGGCGGTCATCATGATGGCGGTCATCGGTCTGCTCAACGTTTCCGGTTTCATCCATGCCTACACCGCCAAAAAGTACGACGGTATCATCTCGGTTATCACTTTCGTCATGACTCTGGGGTTTGCGCCGCATCTCGACAAGGGCATCATGATCGGCGTCGGCCTGTCGTTGCTTGTTTTCCTTTACAAATCCATGCGGCCCAATGTTGTTTCGCTGTCGCGTGACGCCGCTCTTGATCTGCGCGATTCGGTGGCCCATGGCCTCAACGAATGCCGTTATTTGGATATGATCCGTTTCGACGGGCCGCTCTTCTTCGCCAACGCCAGTTATCTCGAAGACCATATCACCGAGCGCGTGCAGAACAAGAAGGAACTGCGCCACCTGATTATCGCCGCTGGCGGCATGAATGATATTGATGCATCTGGAGAGGAAGTGTTATCGTTAGTCATTTCCAGCGTGCGCAGCTCTGGCCGCGACATCTCGTTTTGCGAGGTGAACGAAACGGTTATGGAAGTGTTCAAGCGCACCCATCTGCTTGAAAAAATCGGGCGTGATCATCTCTATTCGACCATGGACAAAGCTGTCCGCGCCGTGCATGAATCGGCGCACCGCAACTCCGAAGAAGATATCTGCCCGCTGTCTTCATTTTGCTACATTTCCCGCTAACCACGCTCAAGGAGAACAATATGTCTGTTATCAGCCTTGTTTCCGCCTCGTTTTGCCATGGGGATGAGATTGCCGCTGCCTGTGAACGCGGCGGCTTCACCGCTGTTAAATTCAAGGAACTGATTGCCCGGGCCGCCAAAAGCTCCGGCATCGGCGAGGGGAAGTTCCAAAATACACTGGCCGGGAAGACTGGTATCTTCAATCGTTTCACCCACGAACGTGAGCGGGCCATTGCCCATCTGCGCCTGGCCCTGGCCGAGGTGCTGACCCAGGACCAGTTGCTTTTGACCGGCCAAGCGGTTTTCCTGATTCCGGAGCGGATCAGCCATATCCTGCGCGTCTGCCTGGTCGCTGAACACCGCTGGCGCCAGGCTGAGGCCGAGCGCCAGGGAGAAAAGAACGCGGCGGCGGCGATTCAGGAAAGCGACCGGCAACTGACCGACTGGCTCAGCAGCCTCGACCTCGTCAGCGATCCGTGGACTCCGTCGCTCTATGATATTGTTGTACCGATGGATAAGACCTCACCAGAAGACGCCGCCAAGCTGATCCTGGAAAAGGCGGCCAATGAGGCGGTCGCCCGGACCGAGGCGGCCTTGTCGGCTCTGGCCGACTTCCGCATCGCCGCCAAGGTCGAGACCCGGTTAGCCCAGGAAGGCCATAATGTCAGTGTCGATGCCTATCAGGGGGCGGTGACGCTCATCATCAACAAGAATGTTTTGATGCTATCGCGTCTGGAAGAAGAGCTGCGGGCCATTGTCGAGCCGCTTGAGGGTGTCAAATCCGTAAAAACCAAGGTGGGCCAGAACTTTCATCAGGCCGATATGTACCGCAAATACGATTTTGAGATGCCATCCAAGGTGCTTTTGGTCGATGACGAGCGAGATTTCGCCCAAACCCTTTCCGAGCGTCTGATCATGCGCGATATGGGTTCGGCGGTGGCCTATGACGGTGAATCGGCTCTGAACATGATCCGCGACGAGGAACCGGAGGTGATGATCCTCGACCTGAAGATGCCAGGCATTGATGGCATTGAGGTGCTGAGACAGGTAAAGAATAACAATCCGGATATCGAGGTCATCGTCCTGACTGGCCATGGCAGCGAAAAAGACAAGGATTTGTGTATGGAATTGGGGGCCTTTGCCTTCCTGAACAAACCGGTCGATATCCAGTTGCTGAGCCAAACGCTGATGGCCGCCAATCAAAAGGCGCAGGCCAAAAAACAACAATAACTGCAGCCACGGGGATTGGTGCGACCATGTTTACAACCGATCGTTTTTTCCCTAATTTCCTGCGCGACCATGCCAGCCAGGACCGCTCGTTCAAACAGATGTTCGATTTCCGGCACATCTGGCGGCAGGCGGTTATCCTGACCTCGCTGGTCGCTTTGGTGCCCTTGGTGGTAACAACGGCGGTCAACTATAAGCTCACGAGGAAATCCATTGAGGATGAAGACCTGCTGCGCACCGTGCGGATCGGCTCCAATGCCAGAGATAGCGTCTCATTCTTTCTCAGCGAGCGGCTATCGGCGCTGACCTTCGTCGCCATGGGCAACAGTTTTGACAGCCTGAAAAATCCCGCCCACCTGGGTGATATTCTTAAAACTTTGGACGCCAGTTTCAACGGCTTCGTCGATTTGGGGCTGATTGATGAGCATGGCGAGCAACTCACCTATGTCGGCCCTTACGACCTCAAGGCCAAGCAGTACGGCGGCCAGCCCTGGTTCAACGAAATCCAGAAGAAAGGGGGACATGTCAGCGACATGATCCTGGGCTACCGCCACCAGCCGCACATGGTCATCTCCGTTCGCCAGCAAATGCCGGGCGGCACTTTCTTCGTCCTGCGCGCCACCATCGACTCGACCCGCTTCATCGAAACTTTGAAGAGTTTTCAGCTCATGGGCCGG
>JAIRRG010000208.1 GCA_031256095.1 Desulfobulbaceae bacterium | reverse complement strand
AAACGTCAAGACCTTTCTCGCAACACACGATAAAAAATTACAAACCCCAGACCAGCCTGACCCCATCCAATACCCCAAAATGCACATCTTCCCATTACTTCGCCCTGAATACCACCGATTTATGACGCATCAACAAACAGAGTTCACTATCATCTTTAAGTTCTCCGAACTCATCGATGCTATGCCGCGGTCACACCCTGCGAACGCGAAACCGTCACCTCGTTGACGACGGTTTTCACGCGCAGACGCTCACCAGGGCGGACTGGCCGCTTCCAAGAAAGCTCAACACTCACACCAATAAGACCTCCTGCCAGCGGCACGCTTTCCACCAGCAAACGCATCGTAATAGCCGCCGTGTGCCCCGCTGGTGGCTAAACCATGAAAAAAACTGGCTTCAGCCGCCACTTCATCAAGATGAAAGACCTGCGGATCAAATTGCTGGGCAAATGTTTTGATGTCGGTGGCGGTCACAAGGTACTCGCCACTTTCAAAGGTATCACCTGGGTGTAGGTCGTCGATATAAAGCTTTTCCATATACCGTTCCGCCCATCAAAGATATTGATTAGACAGTGAAACACTGAACTTTTTCGTGCTCACTTTATCGATTATTGACTGCTTCTTCTGCAATATGCATCGTCCAGTTTTTTCAATACCCACCTCCTGACAAAACCGGGCTTGGGCGAGCAAAATTTGCCTGAAATCAGCCGCAGCCAACGCAAGTTATTCCCAAATGCCGGAAATGGCCGCACCGCAATCCGGACAAGCGCCGCCCCTGACTCGGTTGCTATTAATGCGGTAAGCATTGCGGTTGATGATCACCACGCCACAATGCGGACATAGGGTATCTTCACCGACTATTCCTGGACGATTACCGGTGTAGACATAACGCAAGCCACGAGCCAATGCTATCTCTCGCGCCTGGATGAGAATGGGGGCCGGGGTCGACGGCAGATTGGTCATCTTATAAGCCGGATAAAATCCGGAAAGATGCCAAGGAATGTCGGGGCTAAGGGCAACGAGAAAATCAGCCATGGCAGCGATTTCCGCCTGGCTGTCGTTGAGGCCAGGAATGAGAAGGGTCGTTACCTCCAGCCAGACACTTGAGTGGTGAAAACGGGCGATATTATCGAGTACCGGCTGCAAACGCCCGCCGCAGATTTTTTGATAAAAATTGTCGGAAAAGCTCTTCAGGTCGATATTGATGGCCGTCAGCGCCGACATGAGCAGCTGTGCCGACTCCACTGACATGAAGCCGTTCGAGACAAAAATATTGTCCAGGCCCAGGTTCTTTGCCTCGCGGCAACAGTCGAGGGCAAATTCGAGAAAAATCGTCGGCTCTACATAGGTATAGGAAATGCTGCGGCAACAGGAGGCTAGGGACTGCCGCGCGACTTCACTGGGCATCCGTCTCTGCCCACTTTTTTCCAGCGAAATTGCTTGCTCCACCTGGCTGATACCACTGTTCTGGCAATGGGCGCAGCGAAAGTTGCAACCGGCGGTAGCAATTGAATAGGTCAGAGAACCAGGCAGGAGATGATATATCGGCTTTTTTTCAATCGGATCAACATGTTCGGCGACAAGGCGGCCATAGACCAGCGATTCAATCTTGTCGTCAAAACGCCGCCGCGTCCGGCAGCGTCCAGTGAAATTAGATGAAGCAGGAAAATGGCAAGCGTGGGCACATATCCCGCAGGTTAAAACCGTCATTTGTCCGGCCTCCCCTTGCCCGCCTTTTTCGCCACATAGTAGTCGGTCAAAATTTCCGCGTGGTCAAAAGCTAATGGCGGCAGATTATTTTCCGTGAACAGGGCGGCGTCGCCAGCGTCGTCGCCCGCCTTGGGGATACCTTCTGCCTGGGCGACATAAACCGTCGATGCCGTATGCTGACGGGTGTCGCGATCTGGTCGTGAATAGGTGTGAAACTGTTTGAGGCCGGTCACGACGAGGTTGGTTTCTTCCAAAGCCTCGCGCTCGGCCGCCCATTCGAACGATTCGCCGTAATCGACGAATCCACCCGGCAAGGCCCAGCCAAACGGCGGGTTTTTCCGCTTAATGAGAACGATTTTCCCATCAATTTCAATGATGATATCAACCGTCGCTGCTGGGTTGCGGTAGGCGGCTATTTCTTGCTGACAATGGGGACAGTACATGAACTTTCTCAGTTTTATTGTATTGTATCAACCTCTTATCAGCCGCCCTATTTGCCGCCAATCGGCCACCATCGGCAACTGGTGACGGTGGCGGTTCCACGGCTGCTTGAAAACCAGAGGCGAGATGCCGGCCTCAGCCAGGCCCAGACAAGTTTCAGCGCGGTCATCGACGAAAAATTTCAAACCATATTCTTTAATATGCCGCAGCTTGTCACCATGCTCGCCCATGGCCGTCAGATGGATCATGGGCAGCACATCCGCCGGGAAATGATGCGCCAGCCAGACAGCTACTGGCTCGCTCAGACGGCGGGCGGTAATCACCCGCACCGGGCACTGCTTCGACGTTAGCCTGGCGATTCTAGACAACACTTCCACCGCGCCTGGCATCGGCTCCAGGCCGATTCCTAAACAATCTTGGTTCAGGGTATGGAAGATAGCATTAATATATTGGTCAGGTATGTTCAGACATTCACTGACTTCGAAGCGGGTGACATCCTCGAGCGTGAACGAACAGTATTCGTATTCTTGGCAGGCCAGACGTAGAAAAGCGCCGGCGGTGTCGGCGATGACGCCATCGAAATCAAAACCAATTTCATGGACGGCAATTTTCATGCTTTCGCTGTCATGAATGAGAATGGTGGGGGCGTTTGCGGTCAGCCTCGGCTTAGGGCCAGCACCTGGCGCGTAATTTCAGCGTTGACCGGGGTGGCAATACCAAACTTTGCCCC
>JAIRRG010000207.1 GCA_031256095.1 Desulfobulbaceae bacterium | reverse complement strand
CAAATCGGTGGCGGTCAGACAGCCATGACTGGCCGCCTCGCGCATCCTTTCGCGGTTGAAAGTGATATTTTCAAACAATTCCACCATAATGGCCAACGAACCCGCGACCGTATCGACGGCATCGAAGACCTGCTCTTTATCTTCCTGCAGGTCGCGATTGTAGGTCAGGGGCAGGCCTTTCATCATAGTGATGAGCGCCATCAGACTGCCGACGACGCGACCGGTTTTGCCGCGAATCAGTTCGGGAATGTCGGGATTTTTCTTCTGTGGCATGATCGAGCTGCCGGTACAAAAGCGGTCAGCGATGTTGACAAAGGCGAATTCCTGGCTCGACCACAGGATCAATTCCTCCGCCAACCGCGACAGATGGAGATGAACCTGGACGCAGCAGGAGACAAATTCAATCGCGAAATCACGGTCGCCGCTGCTGTCCATCGAATTGGCGGTGACGCCGGCAAAGCCAAGCAGTTCCGCCACCATCTCGCGTTTTATCGGCAGGCTGGTTCCGGCCATGGCGGCGCTGCCCAAAGGCGACAGGTTGAGGCGTTTGCGGCAGTCGGCAAGGCGAGCGCGGTCGCGGCCAAACATTTCGTAGTAGGCCAACAAATGGTGCGACAACAAAACCGGCTGCGCCCGCTGCAAATGGGTGTAACCCGGCATAATCGCGCCGAGATACTGTCTGGCCCGCGCTACCAGGGCGCGCCCGGTCGCCGCCAAAAGACCATCCAGGCGGTCACACTGTTCACGCAGATACAGCCGCAGGTCAAGGGCGATCTGATCGTTGCGGCTGCGACCGCTGTGCAGTTTGGCGCCCGCCGGGCCGATGCGGTCGGTCAGCGCCTTTTCAATGTTCATATGGACATCTTCCAGTTCCGGGCGGAAGGAAAATGTCCCAGCCTCAATCTCGCGCAAAATCTCATCCAGGCCCTGGCAAATGGCGTCGCGCTCGGCCTGGGTCAGTATCCCCTGAGCGGCCAGCATTGCCGCGTGCGCCTTGCTGCCGGCGATGTCGTGGGCGTAGAGGCGTGAGTCATAGCGCACCGAGGCGGTAAAGGCTTCGACCGAGGCGGCGGTCTTTTCGCTAAAGCGCCCGCCCCAGGGCTTTTCCGATGCCATGGTCATTTCCCCTGTAAGGCACGCATCTTCAGGCGCAGGCCATTTAAGCGGATGAAGCCGGTGGCGTCGGCCTGCTGATAGACCTGGTCAGCCTCAAAGGTGGCAAAGCTTTCCTGATAGAGGGAATTATCCGATTTGCGACCGACCGGCAGGCAATTGCCCTTGTAGAGTTTCAGGCGGACGACACCGTTAACGCTTTTCTGGCATTCATCCATGGTTTTTTGCAGAAATTCCCGCTCCGGCGAAAACCAGAAGCCGTTGTAAATCAGTCCGGCGTAGCGCGGGATCAATGAATCACGGATTTTCATCACCTCGCGGTCAAGGGTAATGGTCTCGAGATCGCGGTGGGCGGCGCGCAGGATCGTGCCGCCGGGTGTTTCATAGACGCCGCGCGACTTCATGCCGACAAAGCGGTTTTCCACCATATCGAGGCGGCCAATGCCGTTTTGTCCGCCCAATCCATTCAAGCGGGAAAAAAGCGGCAACGGCGCCAGCTTTTCGCCATTGATGGCCACCGGATTGCCGCCGGCAAAGGTGATTTCCAGGTACGTTGGCTGATCCGGCGCTTTTTCTGGCGCCACCGTCAGCGTAAACATCTGATCGTCAGCCTCGTTCCATGGATTTTCAAGGATTCCGCCCTCATAGCTGATATGCAGCAGGTTCTCGTCGGAGCTGTAGGGTTTAGCCGGAGTCACGGGAACCGGGATGCCTTTGGCCTTGGCGTAGGCGATCAGTTCCGTTCGTGAGTGCAGCTTCCAAAGCCGCCAAGGCGCGATGATCGTGAGCTTCGGGTCAAGGCCGATATAGGCCAGTTCGAAACGCACCTGGTCGTTGCCTTTGCCGGTGGCGCCGTGACTGACCGCGTCGGCCCCTTCCGCCTGGGCGACCCGTACCTGTTCGCGGGCAATCAGCGGCCTGGCGATTGAGGTGCCAAGCAGGTACGAGCCTTCGTAAATGGCGTTGGCGCGGAACATCGGGAAAATGAAATCCTCGACAAATTCATGGCGCAAGTCCTTGATAACGGTTTTGACGGCTCCCGTGGCCAGGCCCTTCTTGTCCACCGCCGCCCAGTCTTCCTTCTGGCCGATATTGGCCGAATAGGCGACGACCGGGCAGCCGTATTCCTCCTGGAGCCACTTGAGAATCACTGAGGTGTCGAGACCGCCGGAATAGGCGAGGACTATCTTTTTCACGTCCATATTGTTTCCTTATTACAGAAAGGCTTCGAGGATGGCCTTGTGCATGTGCATCTTATTTTCAGCCTGATCGAAAATAGTCTCCGCCTGCGCCTCAAAGAGGCTTTCGCTGATCTCCTCGCCACGGTGCACCGGCAGGCAGTGCATAACAATGGCATTGGCGGCGGCGAGCGCCATCAGTTTGTCATCGAGCCGATAGCGGGAAAAGACGGCGCGCCGGGCTATCTGCTCGTCTTCCTGACCCATTGACGCCCAGACATCGACATTGACGACATCGGCATTTTTCACAGCTTGCGCCGGTTCGCGGCCAAGGGTGATGGCTTTTGCCGCCTGGGCCTGGCTTTTCGCCAAAATCCCGGCATCCGGCTCGTAGCCTTCCGGGCAGGCCAGCGTCAAAGAAAAGCCCAGCTTTCCGGCGGCCTGAATCCAGGAATTGGCCATGTTGTTACCGTCGCCAACCCAGGCCACCCGCAACGAGGCGATATCGCCCTTCTTCTCAAACATGGTCATGACATCGCTCAAAACCTGACAGGGATGATGTAGGTCGGTCAGGGCATTGATCACTGGTATCGATGAATAGGCGGCCAGCTCTTCGACCACGCTCTGGCCGAAGGTGCGCACGACCAGGCCATCGACGTAGCGCGACATGACGCGGGCTGTATCCTTCAGGGGCTCGGAGCGGGCAAGCTGGGTGTCGCGGGCGGAGAGAAACATCACCTGGCCGCCGAGACCGTACATGGCCGCCTCAAACGAGGCCCGCGTCCGCGTTGAAGGCTTCTCAAAAATCATGCCGATGATTTTACCGCTCAGTTGCTGGTGGTGAACGCCAGCCTGGCGCTCGTTTTTCAAAACCAGGGCGCGGTCGATGAGGGGGCGGAGTTCCTTGCCCGAAAAATCCTCCAGTGTCAGGAGATGCCGTGGTGTCATGGTGCGTATTGTAATTGGCGAAATTGGGCGATGACCCACCCCGAAAATAGAGTGGGAAAATACAATACCTACATGATAACGATGGCAAACGCAAAGGTTTTCAGCCCCGCTCCCCGGTTCTGGCTCATCGCTGTTGTTGCCATGATGCGGCAGAGGCGTGGCGGCGATGTTCCCGGCTTTGACTTCACGGGAAGCCTGGCTATATTAAACGCTGATTCATCGGCAATACCGGCCTGCCTGGTCTGGTAATTCCGTTTATAAATCAAAACATATATAGTATCCCCTGTCGTTGCGAGGAAGCAAGTAAGCCTGCCGCGAGCGAAGCGTGGCGGAAGCGATCCATTTTTAATTTTTTCCATAATATGGATTGCTTCGGTTCGCTGGCAATGACACAAAAATTATTCAAGTTTTAATTTAGAAATTGTATTATTCGGCGGTTTCCGGCAATGAAAAATATTCTGATGTCCCTTTCCCCGCCTTATTACCGTGGCCCGCTTTCCGACCACTTCGATGGCCAGCGATTTTTCAATCCTGGCCAAGCGAATAACGAAACCTTTTCCAAGGTACTCAAATGGTATGCAATCCGCAAACGCCAGCCTTGGCCGGCCTTCAGCGCCTTGCCGGTCACCGACAAGCCGCCCGGCAAAGTCGAGGGCAACGGCTTGCGGATTGGCTTCGTTGGTCACGCCACCGTGCTCATCCAAACCCAGGGACTCAATATCCTCACTGATCCGCTTTGGTCGCGGCGCGCCAGCCCCTTCACCTGGACCGGGCCAAAACGGGTTCATTCGCCTGGTATTGGTTTTGATGCCCTGCCGCCCATTGATCTGGTGCTGATCACTCACAATCACTACGATCATCTTGATATGACCACTGTGGTCAGACTGTGGCAGCGCCACCGCCCTCTGATCATCGTGCCCCTGGGCAACGACAGGATTATCCGCGACCGTCTTGCCAATGCCCGTATCGAGGCCCGCGACTGGGGTCAGCAGGTGGCGGTCGTTCCCGGGCTGACGGTTCATGTCGAGCCGATACAGCACTGGTCGGCCCGCAGCCCCTGGGATCGCAACCGGGCCCTGTGGGCGGCTTTCCTCCTGGCCACGCCCGGAGGAAAAATCTATTTCGTCGGCGACAGCGGTTATGGCGATGGCGACAATTTTCGCGCCACGGCGGCCAGGCACGGCCCGTTCCGTCTTGCCATCCTGCCCATCGGTTCCTACGAGCCTCGCTGGTTCATGGCCGCCAACCACATGAACCCGGAAGAGGCGGTCAAGGCGTGGCACGATTTGGGGCGACCGCTGATGTTACCGACCCACTACGCCATGTTCCAGTTGGCCGACACCGGCTATGAGACGCCGCTGCGCGACCTGCGGGCTGCCATGCTGGCCACCGCCATGGCCGATGGCCGCATTCGGCCACTCCAGGCCGGTGAGCATTGGTGGGTGGAGGAAGAGACTAGCGACCCGTTGGCGGGCGGTAAAGATGGTTTAGGGAGCGGTGGCGATCTGTGAGCGCGGAGTCAGCCTTGCTTTCAACCGCCATTTATGGTTCGGTTGAGGAAATGTCAGGATTGGCTTGCCGGCCAATGCTTCCAATAGAAGTTCAGGTAACACTGTTTATAAATTAAAGATTGAATAATTTTCTGTGTCATTGCGAGCGCAGCGAAGCAATCCATGCTGTAGGGAAAATTAAAAAAATGGATTGCTTCGTCACTTCGTTCCTCGCAACGACAAGGAGTTCTAAATAAGTTTTGAATTATAAATCGAATTAGGTATGTCCCACTGACAATCTGCGGTGGCGCTGGCCGCTGCCGCCGCTTTTGTTCTCGCAATGGAAATGCTATGAAAAAAGTGCTTGTCACCGGCGCCGCCGGTTTTATCGGCGCCCATCTGTGCCAGCGCCTGCGGGCGATTGGCGTTGAAGTTCATGGTCTCGACAACCTGAACGATTACTACTCGGTGCAATTGAAGCGCGACCGCATGGCGGCTTTGGCGGCGGGCGACGGCTTCAGCCATCTGCCGCTCGATATTGCCGATCGCCAGGCCATGGAGGAATTATTTGAAAAAAATCAATATGATGTCGTGGTCAATCTGGCGGCTCAGGCCGGTGTCCGCTATTCGCTGATCAATCCCCACTCCTACGTCGATACCAACATTGCCGGCTTCGTCAATTTGTTGGAAGGCTGCCGTCATTCGGGCGTCAAGCATTTCGTCTATGCCTCGTCCAGCTCGGTCTACGGCGCCAA
The DNA here is from genome assembly GCA_031256095.1 of Desulfobulbaceae bacterium. Taxonomy (GTDB): domain Bacteria; phylum Desulfobacterota; class Desulfobulbia; order Desulfobulbales; family Desulfocapsaceae; genus UBA8130. Next base: position 1,380 of record JAIRRG010000207.1, on the reverse strand, counting down.
TACCAACATGCCCTTTTCGACGCACAACAACGTCGATCATCCGGTATCACTCTATGCCGCCTCGAAAAAAGCCAATGAGTTGATGGCCCATGCCTACAGCCATCTGTTTGGCCTGCCAAGCACCGGCCTGCGTTTTTTCACGGTCTACGGCCCCTGGGGCAGACCAGATATGGCGCTCTTTTTGTTTACCAAAGCGATTGTCGCAGGCGAGCCAATCAACGTCTTTAACCACGGCAATATGGAGCGTGATTTCACCTACATCGACGATATTGTCGAAGGTGTTTTCCGAGTCATGCACAAGGCGCCATCACCAAATCCAGACTGGCACGGCGACGCCCCCGACCCGGCGACCAGCTACTGCCCGTGGCGGGTCTATAACATTGGCAACAACGCCAAGGAGAAGCTGCTGCGCTACATTGAAGTACTGGAAAAATGCCTCGGCAAGACGGCGAAAAAGAACATGCTGCCACTGCAACCAGGCGACGTGCCAGCCACTTACGCCGACGTCGACGACTTGGTGCGGGATTTTGATTACAAACCGGCGACAACGATTGACGATGGCATCGCCCGCTTCATCGCCTGGTACAAAAAGTATTTCGCTATCTAACGTGGTGGCGGTTTTGCGCAGGCGAGAGCACTGCCACTCGCACAAGAACCGAAGGGTGAGAAATCAATACAGATTTCAACTTTGTGCAATACAATTTTCTGGCTTATACATCACTCTTGCAAAGTTTTTTGTAATTAATTCGCTTTCTACAATTTTGCCACTTTTAAATTTAAGAATTTTCTCTCGCCAAATTTCATTTTTACGATAAAACTGTTCATCTATTTTCAAAAATTGATGTCCTTTTTCTACGACGTGGTAAGCATAATCAAGTTCTGTGTCAATTCGCAGTTCTCCTTCTAAGCACTTGTCCGAAAACCATAAATTTATTTGAAAAGCGTGTTCGGTATTGTTTGTAAATTGATAATCCAGGTAGTTATAAAAAACAGTAGCACCGCTTCCAAATGGCAAAACCCGTCCTTCATCGGGAAATGGGTCAAAAGAATGGTGATGACGTTCTATGACTGTGAGCGGGCTATGAATTACCAACCAATTTATTAAATTAGAAATCTGACAAAGTCCACCGCCAATTCCTGCTTTTGCTTGTCCAAAACTTAATTCCATTCCAAGTAAATATCCTTTTCTCTTTGTCGGCAATCCTACTAATTTACAAAAAGAAAATGTTTCGCCCGGACGAATTAGAATTCCGTCAATATTTTTGGTAATACCTACCCAAACCGGACCATGTTAAGGTTCGGTAATGAGAAGATGTCCTGCCTGCGAATATAGCCGTGGATGGCAATTATCCGATGGACGATATAAATGTCGTCGATGCG